>CAMFKD010000242.1 GCA_945957095.1 uncultured Chlamydiae bacterium | reverse complement strand
CGACTAGTCGTCGGCAGCGTCAGATGTGTATAAGAGACAGTGATAACGCTGGTAGTCTTGAGGAGTATTCAGATAGACAGCAGGGTGGTTGCAGATGCGTTTGAGTTGCGTCAAGATGGCAAAGATATGGACATAGGGGACTGCTTTTGTCGTATCACGGAGCTCTTCGACAAGGCGGCTACGTCCTTGTTCTAGAACCTCTACATATAGCTTACGTTGCTCTGGCGAGAGCTGGCAATGGAAGACCTCTTCTGTCTTTTCAGGAAGGTCTGTGAGAACGTCTTCTTTCTTACGCCGGAGCAAGAAAGGCTTCACTAGTCGTGTGAGAAGATGTCTGCGGGTTTGGTCTCCCTCTTTTTCAATAGGTTTAACGAAGAATTCACGGTAGTCGCGTTCTCCGGGCATGTAGGTAGGGAGGACAATATCGAACAGTGCTTTAAGCTCTATTAGACGGTTCTCGATAGGGGTGCCGGTAAGCCCCAAACGCATCGTCGCATTGGCTTCTTGCAAACTCTGATGAAGTCGGCTGGCCTGGCTCTTGGCTGCCTGTATTTCGTCAAAGATTGCCAAATCGAACTTGATCTCCTTCAACCGATGCACCTCGCGGCGCCAGATGCCATAAGAAGTAAGAAGGATGGAACAATCATCAGTAAAGGCATCCAAACTACGTTCTAAGCCATAAAAAGTATGAACAGATAGCCCAGGCAGAAAGTCCATCAGCTTTTCTTGCCAGTGATAAAGCACTGATGTTGGGCAGATCACAAGAAACTTAGGGCCTGGTTCCATGCCGCGTTTATCGAAATCGGTTTTAATCGCAGCCATCAATGCCATCGATTGGTGGGTTTTACCTAGACCCATGTCATCGCAAAGCATGCCTGAAAGACCATGATGATAAAGGAACCATAACCAACGGATGCCGATTTCTTGGTAGGGACGCAATGAGCTATTGAGTCCGCTGACATCTGGCTCTTCTGGATCTTGGAATGTGGTCAGCTCTAAGAGTAGACGGCGTACTCCTTCAGCTTTCTCACCTCGTTTCGTCGTCGGCTTGATCTCATCGAAGATGTTGAGGCGTATCAGCTCCATCGTCGACAAGGTCACTGTATTGCTGCGCAGGTCGATGCGTCTTTTATTTAGGCTGTGGAGCCAACCAAAGCGCAAATCAGACAAGTCAATGAGGCCTGCCGAGGAGTAAAGGAAGGGTTCTTTAGCTGCGATAGCGCGCCAGAGCTGTCCAAGAGGGATTGCGCCTTTGTCTGTGACATAAGATAACTTAAGGTCATACCACCCACGTCCATCATTAGCCTCCACGATATCCTCAGCCATCAAATGAAGTTGCTTAGGGGGTGTTAGTCGTGGATCTAAGTAGCCAATAAAAGGTTTTAGACGCTCCATCTCATAGTGTAAAAACAGCGTCTGTCCTGTTGGTTCAATGCGTACAGGACCGCTATAATCGCGTGGCAATGTCGATTCATGGGGAAGCCGGAAAAACCCTTCTCCTGGGGTATAGACGTAGTCGCCATAGAACCGTAGTGCTTTGTCACGGTAGGGTTCCATGATTTCATAGCGAGGTGTCACGATGATGTCATGGTCATTTGTTAGTTCTACGCTCAATTCTGAGCGACTGATCGGGCAGACATCGCTGAAGAAGTGCGGGACAAAGCGCAGCTCATCCTGATTCATATGGATGAATAGACCGACTGTTTCTGCCTGTACGATAGCGCCAGGGCGAACAGGAAGGCCGATATGGGTACCTACTTTGGCGAAGAAACCTTGACCAAGAATATAGACCCACCGACCGAAGTCTTTTTGCTCTTCTGAACCTTCTTCAGGCGAGATGGCGCTGCTAAAGCTGAGGTTGCCCGTCGCATCTATAGTATAAGAGAGGTCTGCTTCTACCATAGCGAGATGCGGGCTAAATCCTTCCTGACTTGACAACCAGATGCGGTGTTGTGTGATGAAGTCGGAAACCTGATGTGAAGGAATGATCTCTTCTCCGCTATCGTTTCGTATGTTTTTCAAGCGATAGAAGCCATCTCCTTCAAGATAGGCCCAGTCTCCGAAGACGTGTGAGCGTGGCTTCTGCAAATCGCCTACATTAAAGAGGTAGGGGCGAATATGGAGATTCCACTCTGCATCAAAGCAGAGGTGATAGGCGACTTCCACAGGCTCATCGTGTAGATCGACATTTTTTAGCTTTTCGCGCAGAAAGAAGTAGTGGTCGCGAAAGAGAATGGCAATAGCATCGCCAGAAATCGTATCTTGTGCCAGCAGGCTGCCAGCTGTATGAAAGAACCCTACGGCTTTTGTGTAAGACCATTCCCCAAAACGCATCACAGCGTCTGAGGTGGACATTTGCTCAGGGAGCTCTTTGAGTTTTTCTTGTTTGCGACGCGATACTCGCTCTACCTTCAAACAAGCAGCAGCTTCGTCGTAGGTGATGGCTTCGACGGCTTCTTTAGCAAAATCCCGTACGGGAATAGGCGAATGAGTATGCGCTAACGCTGGTATCAGAGTGGATAATAAGGCCTCAGGAATATAGAAGAAGGCTGCTAACTCGGAGAAGGTGACTTGAAGAGTGTTAGGAGTGCCATTACTCGAATAGCTAAAGACCATATTGTAAGAGGGATCGTTCTCCTGAAGCACCATCATCCACTTTGCTAGATCGTTCCAGAACGAGAGATGATATAGCAATTCGAGGCTGGGGCGTCCCTCACGCCATAGTTGGATTTCTGTTTGTGATAGATTGGAAAACTTTAGAGATGTCTCTTCTGTCTGCTGCGTACGCGTTTCCAACAGGTCGTGCAGGTGTGTCTTGCCAGCTTTCCCTATTCCTTTAACAGAAAAGAGCAGCTTTCCAGAGATAGACTGAAATTGATAGGCACCATCCGAAGTGCGCTTAAGCTGTTCAGCGTCATATCCAGCTTTCTCAGCGTAATGGCTGCACAGCCGATGCCATACAGAGTCTTGGAAACGTACATGTAAAGGTGCTGCGCGCCTGTCAAAGATCTTCAAGTAGGCAGCTGTTAGGTGTCGACATGCTCCATTGGCGTCGCCTTCGTCACATCCGCAAAAGCAGTCCTTGACGTCTCCGCGATCATCCAACTGCATGAAAGCCCAGACGCCTGGCTTATCCTCCTCCTCTTGCACCAATACCTGATAGGTGGCCCCGGAGAATTCCATATCCTTGACCGCGCCCTCCTTCAACAGCTGGCGCGCGGGATTCAGATAGGATGCAAACTTATTTGGCAACTCCGTCATCGAAAACCATCAACAAAAACAACAGTTTATGCTAGCACAGGCGCTAGTATATGTTCACCGGCTTTGTTCGCTTTGGCTTGTTAATGGATTAATGACTGGTAATGTTTTCTTTTGAAGTGCGCGGGACTCGACGATGGGTTCGGTGTGTGGGTTTACGGGGAGGTACTCGACGCGTGACTGTGAGATTGTAACCTAAAGCGTGTATTAGCTTTAAAATCGTTCCAATCTCCGCTCAGCAGTTCCCGCTAAAATTTTTACCACAGAGAACACAGAGCGCACAGAGAGGG
>CAMFKD010000241.1 GCA_945957095.1 uncultured Chlamydiae bacterium | reverse complement strand
AACTTATAGTGTTCTCTATCAATCGTTAACACCAAAGACAGGCGATAAACCTGTGACAGCATTAGACCTTGCTCAGCAGTTTGAAAAAACGCTAGGTCAAAATGAAGGGGTCACTGTGAAAGAGCTTTCTATCCATCATGAGGCAGGCAAAGGCGACTATAACCAGCAATACATCGCTTTAGAAGTCATCGACCATGCCAGAACAGACTACTATCTGATGCGAATTATCACCTTTCAAAATGGTGTCATCGTAGCGGTTCATACCATGCAAAAAGGCATGGAACCGATCGACCTTTCCAATCCATCAGTCTGGGCATTTCTAGACTCTGTTGCGCTAACCTCTAAAACTCCTCATTCATCAGAGAAGACCTAATAAGTATAGCCGAGACCAAGGCGACCACCGCTGGCTCTAGTGCCATGGAGTTCATGTGTGAGCTGTTCGTTGTAAGCCCAAGCAGCATTGACGGACCAGCATTCCGTGATGTAATAGTCGACCATGAGGGAATAGCTAGCTCCCGAGCTTCTACCTTCAGAACTCGCTAGAGAATGGATATTTGTGCGTGTATGCGCCCAACCATACTGAATGCAGCCAGAGATCATCCAACATTCTGAAGGAGAGTAGGTAGCATCAAGAGAAAGGTAAGGGACCCAAGCTCTGGTCGTTTGGCGTAGGCGGCCATAAAAAGGATAATCTACCCATGTCTGAAGGTTACTATAAGCAAAGCCAAATGATGGCGTGATGGAAATGGTTTCCGTGATAGGGATGTATTGACCAAGGCCGATGCCGGTTGCAAAGAAGGTCCCTTTCCCATCGGCATAGGTGATGGTTGGTTTGACAACAAGCCCTTCTAGATAGTTGTGATCCGGACATACCTGAAGCGTAGCGTCAGCTCGAGCCCCATACATATCCAAACGATCTTGCGTATGCCCATTCATCAGGACCCGCATATTGACGTAAATGGGACCTACATCAATCTTACCGGAAGCCTCAGCCGCTGCTCCCGGACACATCAGGCAAGCAAGGCCTAGTAAACAACGCCGGATAGCCATGGTTCCTCCTGGTATCAGGCCAAAGACGTTACCACAACAAGAGAGTATTCGAAAAGACTTTTGCAGTACTTGTGCACCACAGAGAGGACTGGGATCGATGAGAAGGATCGAGATAGAGAGAAGGTGTTAGAATAGTGGATTGAAACCTTTCATTTCTTCTCGCTAATCTCATTCCTCCTCAATGGTCTCTGTGCCTCAGTGGTGAACACATACCTTTTCCAAGAAAGTGTGCGCACTCCATTAGAGACACGTCAACGGACAGCCATGGGTGATGGCGTCGGGACCAAAGAACTGGATAGGGCCTGGATAGCGGTAGTTGTCGTCTAGTACCCACCCCTCGCGTTGCGAAGCGAAGAGAGCAAAAGCTGTCCCATCCAATGAGACCAAAGCCTTGCGAATAACGGGCTTACGACTACCTTTACGCTCCTCCAGATGGATCATCGAGGTGAGAGGAGCTCCACCCACCTCCCACTCTTCAACAGGACGGGCAAGACCTTTAACAAAAGCAATATAACCATTTGCTGCTGCGTCAACGAGCAAGGCACAGGTGTAACCTAAGGCGTAACAGTAGCTGCTATCAAAGCGAGTAGGAAAGCAAGCCCTGCCTTCATAACCAAGAAAATGAGGTTGTGCATTGAACTTACCGCTGTATTTGCCCTGTTGAGAGCGCTGCTGAAGCATGTCAGAAACCATTGCGATGAAGAGACGTTCTGTCTCAATCTTAGAAACCTGCACATTACCATGAGGATCGCGGTCTAGCAGAAGTTGTGCTTGGATCTCTTTAGGCATTGCCTGCAGGCAGTTGGCAGCTGAAGGAGTGAGCTGAGGTAACACATCTTCGATGGCAGACGACCCATTTGCTAATAGAGTGTTGAGTTCTTTGATGAGCGCTTTGCAATCGGGAATGAACTCGATAAGGCCTTCTGGAAGGAGAATGACACCATAATCTTTGCCCGCGTCAGCACGTACGCCAATCACATCAGCAATGCGCTCAGCCACCTGCTGCAAAGTCAGCGATTGCTGAGCCACCTCTTCTCCAATGATAGCCAAGTTTGGATGGGTTTGTAACGCACATTCCAACGTGATGTGTGACGCCGAGCGCCCCATCAATCTAATAAAATGGTAATACTTCTTCGCCGACAACGCATCACGACAGATATTGCCAATAGCTTCTGAATAGGTTCTACAGGCCGTATCAAAGCCAAAAGAAACCTCAATATCGTCACTACGCAAATCTCCATCAATCGTCTTGGGAGCCCCAACCACATTACAAACACACCCTTGAGAGCGCAGATACTCGCCCAACATAGCAGCGTTAGTGTTGGAATCATCCCCGCCAATGATCACTAAGCCGTCTAACTGCAGCGCTTCAATCGTCTTCTTAGCCGCAGCTAATTGCTCTGGAGTTTCGATTTTCGTCCTACCGGAACCGATGAGGTCGAAGCCACCACTATTGAGATAGAGATGCAACTCTGAAGCCACAAGTTCCCTATATTGACCTTTGATGATGCCACTAGGACCGTTAAGAAAACCAAATAGCTGTGATGCAGGATTCAGCTGTCTCAATGCTTCGAACAGGCCAATGATGACATTATGACCGCCAGCAGCCTGACCTCCAGAAAGGACGACACCAACGCGATGAAGACGCCTCGCCTCTCGCGATCCGCCTGAAATAATTGTCAGTTTAGACTGTCCAGATATGTGGGGAAATAATTCGACCACAGCATTAGCTGAAGCCGAAGGAACAGCTCGCAGCTGAGTGAGATCGTGAAGGATAGAGGGAAGTGTAGGCTTAGAGGAACGCAACGCGATTTGTAAGGGGCTGACATCGCCTATGGAATGTGGCGTTTCGCTCATAGTGTTTGACGATACCATTCCACTGTTTCCCGTATGGTTTGGTCTTGCTCTGCCCGATCAGAAAAGTCATGAGAGCTTCTATTCAGACGGATAAACTGACTCATCGCGGAGGCTTTTTGGCGAGTGTTGCGAAAATGCTCTGCATGTGTCATGTCGACCACTTCGTCTCCTTCAGAATGGACACAGAACAAAGGCAATCCATGAAGCGACTCCAGTTCTTGAACCATGTCTAAATTGAGCAGCTGAATAAAAAGCTCAGGGTTCATCGGGTGTCCTTGAAAATAGATCGGAGCTGCAGGATCGATAACCGTTGCACCCTGCCGTCGCGCTTCATCCCATTGACGGCGCCATGGAGCACCGTGGAAGACAGCAGCCCAGAGCGCCAAGCTACGAATGGCACCGTGTTGCCGCGCAGCGACAACAGCCACCGGCCCCCCTAAGGAACGCCCCAGTAAACCGATACGGCTAGTCTCCACATGCGGGTCTTGTTCTAGGAAGCGCAACCCTAACATCGCATCGTCAACTTGGTCTTTAAAGGTGTTATTGCGGAAATCACCCTCACTGTCGCCACATCCTCGAAAGTCTAGACGCAAAGAACCTATACCTGCCGCTGCCAAGGCTTCCGCTAGCCGAACATACATGCGGTAGCGCCCTACTTTAGTGCCGGCAAAGCCATGACACATGAGGACCACCGGGTACTTCTGTTC
>CAMFKD010000240.1 GCA_945957095.1 uncultured Chlamydiae bacterium | reverse complement strand
AGCTCATGTTGAAATACGTGTTGTGCTCTGGCGGGATCCAGCGACTTTTCATCTTTGTCATTTCTAGAATACAATCGATTTAATACCCCTTTTTGAGCTAGTAGTGGCGATAACCTATCCACCTGTCCATTGACAGCTCCTAATGCTGGTTCCAGTGTCTCATGGGTTGAAAAATGTTGATGGAGCACTTGCGCTGCTAAAAAGATGCCTTGTCTATTGAGGTCGAAGTCCTGTTTCTCTTGCAGAAAGGCAAACTGGGGGATGAGCGGAACAATGTTGTCGCTGATGAGTTTATTGAGGGTAGAGGGTTGTATTTGGAAGTTGAGCTTAGAGACTTCTTCCAGCGCTTGCGTGGTATTGCCAGCATCCGGTTCTGTCTCTTTGATCATTTCTATTAGCCTTCTCGCTATCGCTTTCTCATTGTTGTTACCAGTCTCTAACCAAGCGTTGAGGTGTTCTAAGAGGGCTTGTTTAGCAAATAAGTTGCCTTGCATTCTCTGCAAATAGGTGCTTAACGATTGCGGAGAGAATTCTAGAGATGTCAAACGGCCCCTTGTCGGATAGATGCTTGCAGCTGTCTGAAGATAGGAGCGCGCATCCTGTGCTAACTTGGCTAGCGGACTGGGGCGGGCTCCGGGTGGTAGTGTCTGGAAAGCGCCTGCTTCTATTTTTGTCCTAAATTCTTTTAATGAGGCAAGGCCAAGGACGCTAAGGGATGTTTTTGCCGAATCTAAGAAGCGACCAAGTTCGGTTGCTTGTTGGTGTTTTCCGCTTTCTCGCCAGGCTTTCTGTTTCGCTACGAGCTTGTCGTAGTGCTCGTGTGCCATTGTCGCGAAAGCAACATCCTTTTTATTTTTAGCTTCAAATCCTTGGGTATGTATGTCTGCAATTACTTTAACTAAGGCTTTGGCTTCTTCTTTTACTTCTTTCGGTAATTTGCTGGCTTCTTGTGTTAATTCTTGAATCGGACGCAATGAAGCTTGTGAAAGGCTATTCCATTCAATCGTAAAAATCGAAAAAAGATCCCTCATTTCCCTGTCTTTCTCTGTGCACTCTGTGGTAATAAATTATTAAATATTAGTAGTTAATTTTTATCGTTCATATCGTTATATCACTCCTATCGTTTTCTCAAGTCTTCTGCATACATAGCTTAAAGCATATGTGCCCGCGACCCTGTGCGTGCCCGTGCCCGGATTCATGGTCTGAAACGCAGGTTATTTGGACTTCGCGCAAGGGTAAGGGTACGCACATTGTCATTTTTCCTTTACATTTGATGGCGAGTCGTTTGTAATGGTCGCTCCTGTCAATATTTAATAAGGATTGCGATGGAAGCCGAAATCTTAGCGCGTGTGCAGTTTGCTGTGACGATCATGTTTCACTATCTCTATCCTCCCCTGAGCATTGGGTTGGGATTGATCATGGTGATCATCGAAGGGATTTACCTGAAGACTGGCGACGAGAAGTATAAGCGCTTTGCCAAGTTTTGGACGCGCATCTTTGCCTTAACCTTTGCGATGGGGGTGGCTACCGGCATCGTGATGGAGTTTGAATTTGGCACGAACTGGGCACATTATTCCCGTTATGTTGGTGATGTCTTTGGCAGTGCTTTGGCGGCTGAAGGTGTCTTTGCCTTTTTCTTGGAGTCAGGCTTTCTGGCTATCCTACTCTTTGGGTGGGATCGCGTGGGACCGCGCATGCATTTCTTTGCCACTTTAATGGTAGCGTTGGGCGCTCACTTTAGTGCCGTCTGGATTGTCGTGGCGAATTCTTGGATGCAGACGCCGGCAGGTTATCATATTGTGGGAGAAGGGTTATCCGCACGTGCCGAGATCGTTGATTTTTGGGCGATGGTATTAAATCCTTCTTCAGCCGTGCGTTTGGCACATACTGTAGTTGGCTGTTGGTTGGCAGGAGCTTTCTTAGTGATTAGCGTCTCGGCCTACTACACGCTGAAAGGGCGACATCCTAACTTCAGCAAGACATCGATGCGCGTCGGGCTTTCGGTTGCCGTAGTCGCATGTTTGTTGCAGTTGGTCTTGGGGGACATTAGCGCACGCGTGGTGGCGAAGTATCAGCCGGCTAAGATGGCCTCTTTGGAGGGCGTCTATAAGACCGAAGGTAATGTAGGCTTGTATGTATTTGGGTTGCCTAACACCCCAGAACGCCGTGTCGACTATGGCGTACAGGTACCGGGTTTGCTCAGCTATCTCATCTGGGGTGATGTCCATGCTCCAGTGCAGGGGTTGGATACCATCCCTGAAGCAGACTGGCCAAGGGTACCGCTGGTGTTTCAAAGTTACCACCTGATGCTCTATATGTGGGGATTGATGGTCGTAGCGGCTTTTGGCGCCCTCTATAAGTTATGGCGCGGAACCCTATGGACTAGTACCTGGTTTTTACGCTTTCTGGTGGCTTCTGTGTTATTTCCGCAGATTGCTAACCAGGCGGGATGGATGTGTGCTGAGGTGGGGCGTTACCCTTGGATCGTGTACAACTTGCTGCGCATTTCCGAGGGGTTGTCGAAGTCTGTACAAGCTAGCCATATCTTGGGTTCGCTGATCATGTTCACCATCATCTATCTCTTGCTATTTACCCTATTTATCTACTTGCTCGATCATAAGATTAAGGATGGCCCTATCGAAGAAGAACATGGTTCTCCTTATCATGGCAGTGAAAACCTATTAAAGGAGTTGGAACGATGACATTGGGAATAGGTTTGCCGGAACTGCAGATCATCTGGTTTTCGGTTTTTGTGGCCTTGTTGATCGGTTATGCGATTCTTGATGGTTTTGATTTAGGTGTGGGGATTCTTCACCTCTTCACCCGCGACGATCATGAGCGCCGCATCATGTTAAACTCGATTGGTCCCGTATGGGATGGCAACGAGGTATGGCTAGTGACTGGCGGCGGCGCGCTCTTTGCAGGTTTTCCGCAGGTCTATGCAAGCTTTTGTTCTTCATTTTACATCCCTATCATGTTACTGCTAGCGGGTATTATCTTTCGCGCTGTGGCTATCGAGTTTCGCAGTAAGCAACCGATGGGCTGGTGGCGGCAAGCCTGGGACGTCGCTTTTGCTATTGCCAGTATTGTCATTGCCTTAGGGCTTGGTGTTGTGATGGGCAACATTATTCGGGGGATTCCATTGGACCATGAAGGAGAGTTTCTGGGTACGCTTGGAGATTTACTCAACCCCTATGCACTATTGGTCGGAGGAATGACTGTAGCCATGTTTGCGATGCATGGCGCGATCTATGTGGTGATGAAGACGGAGGGTGAGCTTCATGATAAGCTGAGGACTTGGGTCAACCCCACCATCATTTTGTTCATCATGATGTGGGGATTTACGACTGTAGCCACGCTGATTTACCAGCCGCATATGGTAGAGGTGATTCGTGACCGCCCTCTATTTTTCCTCGTCGCGGTAGCCATCATGTTAGCCATAGCCAATATTCCGCGCGAAATCAGCCTAGGGCGCGATACTCAGGCGTTTATCTCTTCTTGCTTTGCGATCTTCTTTCTCTTCGTGCTATTTGGCTTGGGTACCTATCCGGTGGTGCTACGCGCTGTCAATGATCTGTCTCTTATACACATCTCCGAGCCCACGAGACGTAGAGGAAT
>CAMFKD010000239.1 GCA_945957095.1 uncultured Chlamydiae bacterium | reverse complement strand
CCTTCTCCCCTTTGCGTCTTAGCGCCTCTGCAGTCTTTGCGTTAATCTGATCCCTCTCACAACGAGACTGATGGCAAACAGGCCGTATCTTTACCATCTGATCCCTTTAAAAAAATCGCTTTAATGGTCAGCCAACTGGATGCTCCATCTCTGCCGTTGCAACTTATAGCGGCTCGGTCTAACATGTCCCTATTCACAACTTTTCTGAGAATCATCTTATGGCTGAATTAACAAGAGAGACAGTCCGTTATCTATCGCAGTTGTGCCGCATTGACTGCAGCGAAGAAGAAGAAGAGGCATTGCTGGGTGACTTACAGCGCATCTTGAAGTATATCGAACAACTGCAAGCGATCGACACAGAGGGTGTCCCCCCCTGCAGCCACGTGATCCCTGGTGTCGGCAATGTCTTCCGCAACGACGTCGTAGGCGATATCCTGCCTCGTGAAGCCTTTCTCGACAACGCACCTGAACATGTCGCTGGCATGATCCGCGTGCCGCCAGTCCTATCGCAAGAGCCATCGTGAGGAGAGCGAGACCTATGCATCATGACACTGCTATTGAAATCAGAGACAGCTTCTTGCGTGGAGAGCGAAGCGCTGAAGCAATCACCAAGTACTTTCTAGACCGTATCGACCGTCTCAACCCACAGGTAGGCGCTTTCATCACCGTCTTGCACGATCGTGCAATGGAGAAAGCCAAAGCGCTCGACGCTGCCAAAGAGCGTGGGGAGAAGATGGGCAAACTCGCGGGCATTCCCATCGCCCTCAAAGACAATATCCACGTGAAAGATGTCGTCTCCACATGTGGCTCTAAGTTTTTGACCAACTACCGCGCTCCCTTCAATGCTACAGTCACTGAACTGCTAGAAGCCGAAGGCGCCATCATCATTGGCAAGACCAACCTCGACGAATTCGCGATGGGTTCCTCCACAGAACATTCAGCCTTGATGAAAACCTGTAACCCCTGGGACCTTTCTTGGACACCAGGAGGCTCTTCAGGAGGCTCCGCAGCTGCTGTTGCAGCGCGCCTCTGCCCGCTTGCCTTTGGCAGCGACACCGGCGGTTCAGTCCGACAACCTGCAGCCTTATGCAACTTAGTAGGCTTTAAACCAACCTATGGACGCGTTTCACGCTATGGCTTGGTAGCTTATGGCTCCTCGCTAGATCAAATCAGCCCCTTTGGCACTACTGTCCGCGATACAGCACTCCTCATGGAGGTCGTTGGCCGCCATTGCGATCGCGATTCTACCAGTTTGCAAAGCGGACCCCAAGATTACCAAACCCTTCTTAGCCGCGACCTAACCGGCAAGCGCATCGGCGTACCATGGAACTTCCTAGAAGGCCTCCCTCAACATACGCGCGCCAACTTTGATCAATCACTAGAAACCTTCAAGAAACTCGGCGCCACCATTGTTGATGTCGACCTCACCCTTCTGAAAAGCGGCGTTGCCGCCTACTACATCATTGCCACTGCAGAAGCATCGACAAACCTCGCGCGTTTTGACGGCATCCGTTACGGCCAGCGCTCTAAGCGCGCTAAAACCTTGTCAGAGGTTTATGACTTCTCCAAAGCAGAAGGGTACGGCAAAGAGGTCAAAAGACGTATCATGCTCGGCACCTATGTGTTGTCGGCAGGCTTCCAAGACGCCTACTACCGCAAAGCGCAACGTGTGCGCACCCTCATCATCCGCCAATATGAAGAAGCCTTCCGCCAATGCGACGTCGTCGCCACTCCAGTGACGACTGATGGCGCTTTTGTTAAGGGGTCGATCACCGATCCCCTGATGGAGTACCTAGAAGACATCTATACCATCCCTGCCAACTTAGGTGGGGTGCCAGCTATCAGTGTGCCCGCCGGTTTCACACCTAAGGGACAGCCTTTAGGCATCCAACTATCAGGACCCCAGCAAGGCGACGTCGTTGTCTTTGCCATCGCCCACGCCTTCGAACAGGCGACCGCGCCAGATCCGTCGATGCCAGAACTAGCCAAGTAGGAGAACGACTGCAATGCACCATCCTCACCCCGATTGGGAAGCCGTCATTGGCCTTGAAATCCATGTGGAACTGAATACCAAAAGCAAGCTGTTCAGCCCAGCACCTAACCGGTTTGGCGACGAACCCAATAGCAACATCAGCGTCGTCTGCACAGGTCAGCCAGGCTCACTACCAGTCTTAAATAAAGAAGCCGTGCGTAAAGCCGTTCAGTTCGGTTGCGCCGTTGGCGCTGAGATCGCCAAAGTCAGCCGCTTCGACCGCAAGTCCTATTTCTACCCCGACAGCCCCCGCAACTTTCAGATCACGCAGTTTTACGAGCCTATCGTTGTCGGAGGGCAGGTGGTCGTAGAAGTCGATGGTGTAGAAAAGACCTTCGCTCTCAACCATGCCCACCTGGAAGACGATGCTGGCATGCTCAAACACTTCAGCGCCTTCGCTGGCGTCGACTACAACCGCGCTGGTGTACCACTACTGGAAATCGTTTCCGAACCATGTCTCCATACCCCGCGTGAAGCCGCCGCTTACGCCATGGCCGTCAAGGGGATTATGCAATACCTCGATGCCTCCGATTGTAACATGGAAGAGGGCTCATTGCGTATCGACGCCAACATCTCTGTGAGAAAGCAAGGAGAGAAAGGACTGCGCAATAAGATTGAAATCAAAAACATGAACTCCTTCAACTTCTTGGAGTTAGCCTTAACGGCGGAAATCCAGCGCCAGATCCGTGAATACATGCGCAACAGCGACAAAGACCCCAGCACTGTCATCGCCCAAGCTACTTACCGCTGGGATCCCACCAAAAAAGAAACTGTCATTATGCGCCGCAAAGAGCGCGCAGACGACTACCGCTATTGCCCCGAACCCGATCTAGTCCCGATCGTCCTTACAGACGCCTACATCGAAGAAGTACGGACGGGCCTGCCTGAGCTGCCTTTAGCACGCCTAAGGCGTTATGTGCGCGACCTACAGCTATCTCCCGACAGCGCCTTCGTCATGACAAGCGATAAGCCTTTGGCCGACTATTTTGAGGAAGCCCTCAAGCACTGTAGCAATGCCCGCAGCCTATGTAACTGGGTCATCGTTGAATTTGCCGGCCGCCTTAAAGACAGTGGCAAAACACTGATGGACCTGGCCATCCCCCCTAGCCAGGTAGCCGCCTTGGTAAACCTCATCGACGCCGGAACCATCACCGGCAAAATTGCTAAAAGCGTTGCCGACGATCTCGTGGCTTCTCCGAACAAGACCATCCAGGAGATCGTCGACGGCAACCCTGACTATCAACCGCTTCATGGCGAAGACGAAATCGGACTACTGGTCGACCAAGTCATGGGTGAGCATGTGCAGAGTGTCGCCGACTACAAAGCCGGTAAAGATAAAGCGTTTGCCTTCCTAGTAGGACAGGTGATGAAGCTATCGCGCGGCAAGGCTTCTCCCAAAGTCGTCAATGACCTCATAAAAAAGAAAATTGGATGAGGTTCAGCAGTTCCCGCTAAAATTTTTACCACAGAGAACACAGAGCGCACAGAGAGGGAAATGGAAAAAACTAAACACAATATTTTCTTAAAAATCGAAAGGGATTTCTCATTTTTTATTTTTTCTCTGTGTTCTCCGTGCACTCTGTGGTGATAAATTCCTAAAAGTGAG
>CAMFKD010000238.1 GCA_945957095.1 uncultured Chlamydiae bacterium | reverse complement strand
ATTCAGCCCCCTACTCGATGATTTGAAGTAGACGCCTAAACGCATATACAGCAGGCGTACGGCCGCTGGCTGGTCGAAGTTGTTCGATAAGGCGGTCAGCTTCCAACATCTTAAGTAGACGTCCCGCAGTAGCTTTCGGAATTTGAGTGTTTTCGACAAAATCGGCGCTTCTGAAAATGGGTTGAGAAAAGAGTTGGTCGATTGCGGAAATAGCGTGCAAAGAACGTGTCAGAGCGGGGATCGAGGCTTTCATTTCTGTGTATAGGGTCAGAATCTGGCTAGCTTTATTCTTGTTCGACTGTGCTTGTGCGATGACAGCCTGTAGGAAGAACTTGATCCAACCTAGCCAGTCGTTGTGTTTCGATATGCCATCAAGTCGGGCGTAGTATTCCTGTCTATTCGATTCTAAGTGAGCGCTAATGTAGAAGATCGGTGTTGAGATGGCCTTTCGTTCATACAAGAAGAGTGGAATCAGAATTCGCCCAACTCGTCCGTTGCCATCCATAAACGGGTGAATAAGCTCAAATTGAGCGTGAATTATGGCGGCTTGGACTAAGGGATCTTCTTCATCAAAGTGAAGGTACTTTTCAAGAGAATCAAGGTGCTGATCCAACCCGATAGGAGAGGGTGGAACATACGAGGCTTCAGCCATTGTACAACCTGCTCGCCCTATCCAGTTTTGGCTAGTGCGGAATTCGCCCTTACGTTTATCAAACCCTCTGACGCTATCCATTAAAGCTTCGTGAATTTGGCGAATGAGATTGAGAGTTAGGGGCCTAGTTCGGAGTTCGTTGATAGCCAGAAGCATGGCTGCCCGGTAATTCAAAATCTCTTGAATGTCGGCCTGCTTGCTTTTGCTTTCTACATATTGGTTAGCTTCGTATTCGAGCACTTCCTCCAGTGTCGCTTGAGTGCCTTCAATTTTTGATGACAAAACGGCCTCCTGCATCGTCAGGGGCGAAAGGAGTAGGCTGGGGTTAACCATTCCTTGCAATACGCCATCGTAGAAAGCAATTTCTCTATTCGCTTGGCTTGTCAGGCGAATGAGTTGTGGCCATTGTAGGTTTGAAAGAGGGAGTCGGTCGGGTGAATAGGGTGCTGGCATAACAACGTTTCCATTTGATCGTTTGTGTCTCACTTATGAGAGTCTACGCGATTTGTGTCTCAAAAACCAATGAATTTGAGACACAACGTAAAAAGCGCGGGTATGATGATTTGTCATTCCTTTCCTTGGCAGATTTTTGGTGCAAACGGCTACAATACCCGGCAATCAAAGGCGTAAAAGTACAACATGACGAGCATACTTAGGTCGCTGAAAGTGTCGTTGTTACGGGTAGTGGGGCGTTGTCGAATGTTGAGTGCGCAAGACTGTAAACCCGACGGCTCACGCCTACGTTGGTTCGAATCCAACCGCCCCCACTCTTTCTTTTTCCCCTCTCACATCCTATCTACAAGCTAGCTATCTCTTTGGTATTAAAACTCCATGCACATCTAATTAAAATAGTTAAAATAAATATTTATTATATAATAAATACGGTAAATAAGGAGGCGTTAATGTATACACCATCCCCAGAGCCAGCCCCCCCTGCGGAGTTCACGCAAAGCGTCAATAGCTTAGCGCATCCCAGATCAGGCACGCCTCCTGGTGCGGATACGCGATTCGGTATCATTCGGGGGGAAAGTCTATGAGAAAACTTCATTTGCCTATCGATTTCGGAGCATTTTGGCAAAATGTATGTTTGCACGCGATCCAGAGCCTGTGAGGCATGCGATGCTGCTACGCAATGCTATGCTGCTTCGCAACCATCCCGATACGAACGTCCAAACTATTGCAAAAAGTATTTGTACGCAAACACTTGCAGAGGTCAAACGAGACATCGAGTCATTCAATTGCTTTGCCTGCCAAACGACGTTTGGAGAATTGATCGATGTCTTAGCTGCGCCAGGGAATGAAGAGGCATTTAGGGTGGTCGAAGAGGCAATCCTCGCCAGAGTCCACAATAAACGGTTAACTATAACTTTCAGCGACCTCGGAGCCTTCTGGCGGAGCTTTAACTCCCTAGGAAAACGGGGCGAAGTCGTATGCCAGGCGGTACAGAACAAACTAGTTGCCCATTACAAACATGAAATTGACCTAATAAACGACTCAAAGGACTCTGCCGTAAACGGAATTTTAGTGGATAGCCGAGAATGGCCGCTCTACGGCCAATTCCAAGGCAACAGGCTGCTTTGTAGAAGGGCTTGCTGATGTTCTTCTACGGACTACCAAGAGCAATCCCGAATGTCTATTTATCATCGGGCAGGAATTCGGGACCATTAGCGAAGACGAGGTTATCCTGGCATTGTATACTGAAAACACGCTCTTTCACCACGCTCAAAGGACAGACACCGCCTATAATCCAGAAGGCATCGGTGGCCAAAAGATGCTGAACGCTTTCTATCCTAATAGCAGAGAATGGAAAGATCAGATCGTTTTTGCAGGCCGAGACCTCATCCTGAAATCGATTGACATTTTAAATAAACTATAGAGATGTTAGCCCGGTAATACTGAGCTTAGTTAAGGGATCTAACAACTACGTCTAGGGATTCTCTCGCAACATGTGATGCCCTTGCTGCATGTCCCGCCAGATGCCCTACCCCTTCCTGACAATAGACCTGAGTAAACACACCTGCTGTACGCAATCGATCAGCATACTGCTGCCCTACTTCACGGCGCGCGTCTCGTTCGGCCAACACCACCACAGCAGGTGGCAGATTGCTCAAATCATCGGCCAACAAGGGCGACACATAGGGGTGATAGGCATCACGAGGATCGGACAAATATTGAAGCATCTGCCACCGCAACGAATCCAGAGCATCGTTCTGTGGTTCCATGATTCCATTACAGGTGAGATCCGGATCAGGATTGATGAGCACCTGCAAACAAATCTTAGGGCCAGATCGATCCCTAACCATCAGACAGAATGCCGCTGCCATGTCTGCACCGGCACTATCGCCCACTACAGCAAGCCTTGATGTATCCACATCTATCTCTTGTGCATGCTCTGTAATCCACATCAAAGCACTGTAGCATTGCTCTAGAGGCAACGGAAACTTTCCTTCAGGGGCATTTAGATAGCCTACCGAGACAACAACGATGTTAGCTTTAGAGCACAGATAGCGCGCCAAGTGGTCGTGAGTGTCAAGGTTCCCGGCCACCCAAGCTCCCCCATGGATGAACAAGACAACAGGAAAATAGTTCCCTTCCATAGGCACATAGACACGAATGGGTGTTTTATGACCATGACTGAAAATGCTGTAATCAGCAACTGCGCCTACCGCTGGTGTCGGCGCTTCGATTGCTATGATGCGTCGATTGATGGCCTCACGCGAGACTTCAGGACTCATCTTCCACCATGACACAGTCTCAGTGTTAAAGAAAAAATTAATCCCTAAGAAGATAATAGCAGTCGTCATCAAGGGAAGGCTCTTCATAGGTCACGCACAGAACCTGGGATGAATCTTCAAAACAGTAGTTTAGGAAGAACTGATAAATTTTTCCCATAAAAAGTTCTGAATGCGTCCAATTGCCTCCACTTTCTCTCCTCGGCAATAGCTGACGCTATTCCCTCGTCGCGAAACGCCCAGACTGTCTCAGCTCGCTAG
>CAMFKD010000237.1 GCA_945957095.1 uncultured Chlamydiae bacterium | reverse complement strand
GGGGAATAGGGAGGGTTACACAGAGGAGACAGAGTCGCAGAGGACACAGAGAGGAGGGGAAGTCATTGTCGTTTGTGTGCCGAGAGTCTTATATCGATAAGATCTAAATGCGCCACACGGCGGAAAAGGTGCTATTTCCGATAGGGTTTCTGAAATTCTTTTCCACTCTTTGTGGCACATTTGGTTTCGTCGTCCCGCCGGAGCGGGACGAGTATAAATTCGTTCCGCTCAGCGGAACGATGGAACCAAATGCGCCACGAAGAGCGGGAAAAATAAAATAGACTTAATGAATATAGAGTTTTTCCCGCCGTGTGGCGCATTTAGATCTTATCGACAATGACTTCCCCTCCTCTCTGTGTTCTCTGCGACTCTGTCTCCTCTGTGTAACCCTCCCCATTCCCATTCCCCTCTCTCCTTTGCGTCTTAGCGTCTTTGCAGTCTTTGCGTTGATCTGATCCTTCTCACAACGAGACTGATGAAAGAATATGGTTTATCCACCATCCTCCCCCTTTCACAACGAGACTCATGACAAATACACGCCTCATTTCTCTCCTCCACGATGCACAAGCGACACAGAAGCCTGATGCGTCGGATAAACGATGACATCTGCAATGTTGACATGGGATGGACGCGTGAGAATAAAAAGGACAATCTCGGCGATATCTTCAGAAACCAACGGTTCAAGTTGATCATACACACCTTCAGCCTTACCTTTATCTCCGGCAAAGCGCACCAAACTAAATTCTGTTCGTGCCATGCCAGGTGAGACGAGAGATACCCGGATGGGAGACGAGACAAGCTCCTTGCGTAGTGTCTCGGTGATGGCAGTCACGGCATACTTAGTCGCACAGTAAACACCACCACCTGGGTAGGTGTCGTGGCCGGAAACGCTCCCAATATTCACGATATGTCCAGCTTTTCTAGCAACCATTCCTGGGATGACCAATGAGCAGAGATTGAGAACCCCCTTAATGTTGATATCAATCATCTCATCCCAATCTTCTGGCGGCGTTTCCCATACCTTATTTACCCCCCTTACCATACCCGCGTTGTTGATCAGAACATCGGGTACCGCCAAGGATGGGGGTAATTGTAGGAGAGCTTGCTTAACTCCCTCTCTATCCATGACATCAACAGCGAGGCTGACGACTTCTACACCGTACTTTGCCCTGAGTTCCGCCTCTAACTTAATCAGACGCTCCTGACGCCTAGCCAACAAGATCAGGCTAGCCCCTTCCCGGGCAAACGTCTCTGCCATGGACTCTCCAAAGCCGGAACTAGCCCCTGTGATTAAAATCGTTTTTCCCGACAGCAGCCCATTCATAAATTTCTCCTTTGATTATCCCGCAAAAAAGTGGTGCTTTCGTTATAATAAATATAGATTTAATCGGATAGACAGGCGGTTGCTTATGACCATAGCTGAATCGACAGTTGAACGCTTTCGCTTACATGCTTGCCTTCCCTTTGTCCAACTGTGTGCACCCGAAGGCATTCTCATGGGACCGGTCTTCTTCTGGCCGGCAGACCAAGCGGAACGGTATGTCGACCAGACCATGCTACCCTTGGTCAACGACTACTTAGCAGCGGTATCACAAGTCAAGGTATGGTGCGATGAACACACCTGTCACGACACAACCAAAATCCCCACTTCTTCGATGACCTGTGTTTCGATCGATAGCCAAGTCAATCCAGACCTAAGAGATAGCTTGCTGATCGACTCCCTCTATCTCCTCTACTTCTGCGGAGCCTTCTCCCATCTCTTTGCCGCTGCTGATGCTCCTAGCCTTAACGTCTTCACCAAGATCCTCCCAGCCTCCTACGACTTTATTCAAAACCGCGACAACTGGCAAGAAGCGCACTTGCTTGAGGCACAGAGAGAAGGGACCGTTATTTTGGAAAAATTTGATCTAGAGATGTGCGCCGGTCTAGGCCACGCTTTAGCTTGTGGTTATGGCACAGACTCATGCCGCAGCTCCACCGATACCGCCAAGATACAAAGCCTTGTACGCGCCATTCGGTATTTTGTTGACCGCTTCTTTGAGCGCTTTGAACATTTGATTGGTAACGGCCTACATGTCCCACCAGTGTTCTACGAGGCGGAAGACATTGTCTTCTTGACGACAAGCTTCGAAGCTCTTTTCGATTTGAGTGAAGAACACCCCAATATCGACCTCAAGCATAAGCTACGCCCCATGCTAAGCCTACGCTATAGCAATGCTGTCGAGCTGTTATGGCAGTGGGTCGACGGCTTCTTTTCTCTTCGCGACCAAATCATCCATGGACTACCTCTACCCGACCCCATCTTCGCAGCAAATCCCAACTTTGCCATCTCCTACTTTTACCTAGGGATGAAGATCTTTCTCTACGGAGTCTACTGGCGCTTACACTCCTATCAGCTCATCCCTCCTATCGAGATGATTCCGGGCCGTCCTCTCCACTTCAAATGGGTTGCACCTGAAGAAATTTTAGTCTTCTTCTGGCCTGAAGAAGCCCTACTAAATCGCATCCATCGCATCATGACCGAGCTCAAGCAAAACAACCAGCAGCCTGAGCTCCAGCATGATTTATCATTCTTAAGCAGCCTCATGCTGCACATTTTGGATTATCACTATAAAGGTTCAGACACATTCCAACAGATCGTTCAATGGACCCCTACTCCCCTCGTACGCATTGAACAGCCAATCCAAGCAATTATCAGTAGCGCCACCGCCCTACCGGCCGTCGCAAGCCTTCTCCCCGACCGCTTTCTGCAAGCATTAAGTGACCGGAAAAGCTACTGACTGCGCTGCTGGAGTCGCAGTGACTGGATATGCAAGTAGCCCTTGACGTCATCCATATTGTAGGCGTCGCTTTGCTCCATACGATTCAGCGTCGTACAATAGCGCGATAGGACCGTCTCGCGGCCGACGATGCGAGAAGCCCCCTTGAAGAGGCTGATGGTCACCTTACCGGTCACATCTTCCTGGCTATCCTCGACCGCAGCCATGAGAAGTCGTAGCTCTGGGCTGAAGCATAACCCATTATAGAGACAGTCGGCAATCTGCCAGCTAAGCTGCTCCTTTGTTTGAAGGACTTGTTTATCCAATGCCAACCCTTCCAAATCGCGGTGTGCCTGCCACAATACCGTAGCGGCCGGCGCCTCATAGATTTCTCGCCACTTGATACCCATCCAACGATTGACGACAACATCTTCTCTGCCCACACCATGTTGTCCAGCAAGCTCATCTAAAAAGGTAAAGAGGCTAACGGCTCCTTCCACTCTCTTGCCAGTCGCTATCTCTTCAACAGCTACCGGAATACCATTTTCAAACGTGATCACAACCTTGCTAGGTGTTTCGGCAATGTCTACTGCTCGGTCAAAGTGAGCTTCGCTCACTTCTTGATGCATCAGCTGGAGCGGTTCCGACAGCACTGATCGCTGGATCATGCTGCTGTTGATGCTATCGTCATGCTCCGGCTGAGCAGGCAGTGGAATCCCTTCCGTCCTCGCAAATGCAACACGATCGCTCGCGTGACCGCACCGTTGCAGAAAATTTGAATCTCTCCAGGGACTCACCACCTCTACCTTTGGCAAAATACTTTTATAGGCTAATTCAAACCGCATCTGCCCAATGCTCTTGCTCTGAGCGGCATGGCAAAGGTATAGCGTGCCAACATCGATAGC
>CAMFKD010000236.1 GCA_945957095.1 uncultured Chlamydiae bacterium | reverse complement strand
GCAGATATGCGGTATAGAGCCTGCTGTCACCTCCAATCTCTATCTCAACAGCGACCTCATTACGGGAACATGCCACATCGCCAAAGACATGACACAAGGTGCTCACATACATGCGACAGCCACACGGATCTTTGATGATATCGAGAAAAAGCGTCCCGCAAGGATGCTCAGGCTTAAGGTAGACACGCGCTGAATCAACACCAGGACGACACGAACGCGCTTCTTCATAGCGCCAGCGATAGCAATACTGATCGAACTCATAAGGATGGCACCCTACCAGCAACCCCACGAGCAACCAAGCTACGAGTCTGGAAAAAAATTGAAGCGCCACCGCACCATCAATCCGTTTAATGGGTGTGCACATGGCTATGGGTGTGATGTTGGTGCCCCTCAGTCTTAATTAAGACCGCAATGATAGCGCCCAAAGCAATCAAGGCAAATAATGTCGCTGGTGCGATCGCCACACAGGTACGCACTTCTTGGTAACCACCTCCACCAAGATCCGTGGTGTACTTCCACGCATGCAGGTGATGGCTGTTAGAACTTGGCATCTGACAGAAAAGCGCCACTAGAGTGATCAAAACAGTGATTGTTAACAACCGCATCGCTGTGCTTCTATCCTCTACCTTCTACTCTGTTACTGCTCGTTACTTGCCATGCGCATGATCGCCACTACCAGCACCTTCACGGTTCTGGAAATAGACGACTAATATCGCAATAATAGCTAATGCTCCTGCTATCACCTGAGGCCTCACCGAAGGCACATAACGGCTAGCACAATAGGCCTGGCCATCAAAACCACGAATCTCATTGCCGCAAGCGTCTGTATCCCAGACAGCATTCTTAGGAGCCCCCGACGGCGCCGCAGAGAGCGACACATGGCTCATACTCAACGCCAACGCCGTCACCCATGACACCACCTTAAGCCTAACCCTCATCCCTAGCCTCCCAACAAGTAAGCCGCTAGAACGCATTATCATTTGAGGGGTTACCATGTCATACAACTCCTTTTTGCGCAAATGGTTCGTGATGTTGCCATCGATATCTAAAAAATCTTAGACAGTTTTCTGTGCAATTATAAAACCTTGACAAATCTTGCCATATACGCTACTATTTGCTGTTTTAACGAGAGATGATTTAACGTTATAATCCATTTGGAGGATATTTATGTCTGACTATTCGTCTTCTATTTACGGCGGGCTCGGATGCCTTGCTTTTGTTCAGAACATCTATCTTAACACCCAGAATGCGGATGGTTGGAGACAAACAGTTGCTCGAAATGCCCTTAGCACTGGGATATTAGCAGCTACTGTTCTGGCAACTGAAACAAAAACACTTGTTAGTGTCAGCGATAAAATTTCGGCTACCGCTACTTTTGTTGCTATTCCCTTATTACTGGACTTTACTGTTAACCTAATTAGTGGCTTTGCTTGGAACAAATACAAAGGTGGCGCAAGAGACGTTTCTCTTAAAGACCGGTTTTCACAAGAGCTAAGCCTAAGTTGGAGAAAAATTAAGTGGCTAACACTCTGGGGAACAACCGCTGTTGCCGCTAACTGGGCTGTTGGGAAAGCAACCTCGTAGGTTATTTCTACAGCACGTTCTCATTGGAGTCAGTGGCCGCGTAGGAAATCCTGCGCGGCCACTCTTTTTTTGTACAACACCGCGTTTACGATTATGCCAAAGCCTATGCTTCTCTCATCAAGCCCAACAAAATCTCTCTCTTTTTCGCCGAGCGCAGAGAACTTCCTCACACACTTTCTGCGTTGCCTTTGTCTCAAAAGGACAAAAAAGCAAAAAGAGCATCAGAATTTTAATGCGCAAGCACTTAAAAGCTTGACAAATGGGACAAGATCCACTACTATTTAGCTTTTTAAGACCAATCAATGAACGTTATAATCCATTCGGAGGACATTTATGTCAGACTATTTGCCTTTAATTAACACAGGAATCAATGCTGTTGCAGGAGCAGGCTTCCTAGGCGTCAACCAATACATCAACTGGCAATCAGGCGCTAATTGGAAAGAGACCACTTGGAACGTCCTGAAAAATAATGCGGAAGATATCATTGTAGGTGGTTCCCTAGCGGCTATTGTACTTAATACTGATGTGGCTACATTCGAGAGCATGAGTAATAGCGTTACTGCTATCCCTACATACGTCCTCTTGCCAGCTTTTGCTGGTTTAGCCGGGTATATCGCTACAAAAGCAGCAAGAATACTCGCTTATGATACTCCTAAAACCTTATGGGCAAACAAAGGTTACTTACCAGCTGCAGGACGCACATACTTCCATAATCGCGCTGTAAGGCGAGGAGAAGCTGCACACGTAGCTGACTATAATAGAGGTAACGTACGAGCATACGAGTTAGCAAGCGAACAGCACAGAGCTAATAGAGATGCATACGTAGCTGACAGGGACCTTCGTCAATCAGCCGCCGAACGTCAGGAATTTGTAGACTGGTGGGCGAACCCTACAGAGGGTGACCCAGCGCAGCCAATGGCGATTGAAAGACAACGCGAACTTGGAATCGTTGATCAAGGTAACGGTGATGACCCCTACCCCTGCCCTGAGACCCTAGCAGTATGGACAGCTCGTATCCCAGACGAAGAAGATCGTCTAGCCGTAGCAGATATATTTGCCCTACCGCTGACTGCAGAAGAACAAGGGCGAATTGCCGGCCCTGCATTACCTAAAGTAGGCAAAGTTTTTCAAGAACAAGATGCTTGGATCGCGGCGAACGCCGGCGCCATGGTTGCGTATGCCCATCCTGATGCTGCGCCTCCTGCCGCTGCATGGGACCGTGCTGGCTTCCCTAACCCTTTGACTCAGGGATGGAACCAGTCAAAGCACTATGGTAAGAAGCTATTAAACGCTGTCGCTTGGTGTTCAGTGGCCTTTGCTGCTCGTCTAGCCGCTAACAAGTATTTCTCCTCTTAAGGTATTAGTATACTACCTACAAGGCCACGAAGGGGTCTCCTTCGTGGCCTTTTTCTTTCGTGGCCTTTTTCTTTCGTCGAGCGCAGCAGAAGCCCTTCTTTCGCCGCAGGCTTTGGAGTGCGCGAGCTTGTTCGCGCTTTCATTTCCTAACGAGCGTTTACCCAATAAGAGTCTTGCCACACGCACCGTTAAATTTGCTTCGACAATGTTATTATAAGACCTTTAAAGAAGCCGTCGTAGTATGCCTTTTAGGTGCTCTTTCGGATACTTTCTAGCTACTTCGACGTATCAGACTCCGTAAACGTTTCTGTTGTACTATCTCCTTAACAAGTGAAAGCGCGAGCAAGCTCGCGCACTCCATAGCCTCGCTGCGCTCGGCGAAAGGGAAAAACTTCTGGTGTGCGTAAATAAAAAAGAGGAGAAGCCGCGGGGGCTTCTCCTCTTTTTCTTTTGGTCCTGACTTCTTCTCTCTACTCTGTCGTGAAGTCGAAGATGAGCTCTTCTTCTTTCTCGGCATCGACGAACTTCTTCAGGCGCTTATGATGCTCAAAGCCTGTACCACCAGGGATGATGTGTCCCAAGCAGACGTTCTCTTTAAAGCCCATCAGGTGGTCGATCTTGCCGCAGCAAGCCGCTTCAGTCAAGATCCTAGTGGTGTCCTGGAAGGATGCCGCCGAAATAAAGGAGTCCGTACTGAGCGACGCCTTAGTAATCCCGAGAAGCACAGGCCCTGCTGTAGCAGC
>CAMFKD010000235.1 GCA_945957095.1 uncultured Chlamydiae bacterium | reverse complement strand
ATAGGAAGCTTTGCCTGATAGCATGGTTGCTTTCTTTTCCTGTCTTAAGCTGGAAGAGTCTGCTGCAGTACGTGCGGTGTTAGGGCATTTTGTTTTTGTCTATATTCATCCCTATATGGATGGCAACGGGCGCATTGGGCGTTTTCTGATGAATGCGATGCTAGCGTCTGGGGGGTATCCTTGGACAGTCATTCGCGTTGTTAACCGTGCCCGCTATCTAGAAGCTTTAGAGTCCGCTAGTGTCGGCGGTGACATCGTTCCTTTAACGCAATTTATCGCCTCCGAAATGCTTCCTTTTAAAGGGTAGACGGGGTATGTTGGAGTGTATATTCCCATAGCATCTGACGCAAGGATTCATAGGCATGGAGCACTCTGGTTGCAAAAAATTATTTGGCACTGATGGTGTACGCGGTCGCGCGAATCAACACCCGATGACCGTTGAGGTTGCGTTGGCCTTGGGCCGTGCGGCGGGTAAAATGTTAACGCGCACGGAGGGAAGGCACCAGGTGGTGATCGGCAAAGACACCCGTGTTTCTTGCTACATGATTGAAAACGCTCTGATTGCTGGGCTCTGTTCGATGGGTGTCGATACGTTGATGGTAGGGCCCTTGCCCACGCCTGGTGTTGCCTTTCTTACGCGAGCTTACCGCGCGTCGGCTGGCATCGTCATCTCGGCATCGCATAATCCCTATAGCGATAACGGCATCAAATTTTTCAGCTCCGATGGCTATAAGCTGCCCGATAGCTGGGAACGGGAGATGGAGTTGTTGATAGCAGCAAACGACTGGACCAGTTCGCTGCCAGCTGAAAATGCCATTGGGCGCAACACCAAAGTTGTCGGTGTGGACGGTCGCTATGTGGAATTTGTGAAGGCGACTTTTCCGAAAGGACGTAGCTTGCGCAATTTACGGCTTGTTGTCGATTGCGCTAACGGTGCTGCTTTCAAGGTTGCTCCTTTGATTTTTAAAGAGTTAGATGCCGAGGTCTATCCCTATGGCGTAGAGCCCAACGGACTGAATATCAACGATGGCTGCGGTTCTATGCACCCTCAGAAGATACAGCGTGCTGTCCTCTACCACGGCGCTCATGTCGGGATTGCACTGGATGGCGATGCCGATCGGGTCATCATGGTCGACGAGAACAGTCAGATCGTCGACGGCGACACCATGTTGGCCATTTGCGCGCAGCATATGCAGCGTCGCGGTGGGTTACGCCATAATAAAGTTGTCACCACAGTCATGTGCAATTTTGGCTTTCAGGAGGCGATGGAGCGGCTTGGCATCGAGGTGATTCAGTCACAGGTAGGCGATCGCTATGTGATTCAAGAGATGGTGAAGCATGGCGCCAACTTGGGGGGAGAGCAGAGCGGACATGTGATCTTTTCTGATCACAACACGACAGGTGATGGCTTGGTAGCAGCGCTGCAAGTACTCGCAATCATGGTGGAAACGGGGGCTAAGCTCTCCGAACTGACCGGTGTCATGCGACGTTATCCACAAGCTGTCGTCAGCGTTCCTGTATCCTCTAAGCCACCGCTAGAACAACTAAAACCCTTAAAAGATATCTTACAGAATGTAGAAAAGTTGCTGAAGAAGCGGGGGCGTGTTTTAGTGCGCTATTCCGGAACAGAAAGCTCCTGTCGTATTATGGTGGAAGGGCCTGAGCTTGCTGAAGTGGAAAAACACGCTCAAGATATTGCAGAGGTGATCAAGAAGGAAATCGGATAACGGCAGGGGTTGAAGATGTGTGGGATCTTTGGTTATGTGGGCAATCAGGATGCTGTTAATGTCACTCTGACAGGCCTTAAGAAGCTAGAATATCGTGGCTACGATTCTGCTGGAATCGCCGGTTTCAATGGTGTTTCAGGCGAGGTAAAGTACTGCAAGGTTGTCGGCAAAATTTCACGCCTTGAGGAAGAGCTCAACAAGCTCGATCTCCACCTCAATACGGCCATCGCTCAGACGCGTTGGGCGACGCATGGCAAGCCTAATGAAGTCAATGCCCACCCACACTTTGATACAAGCGGCTCGCTAGCATTAGTGCATAATGGCATCATCGAGAATCACGATGCCCTCCGTAAAATGCTCGTGGCTAAAGGATGCATCTTTAAATCAGAAACCGATACCGAAGTGGTGGCTCAGCTCATTGGTAGCCTCTATGAAGGTGATTTTTTAGCTGCTGTCCAACATGCATTACCGCTGCTTCATGGTGCCTATGCCCTAGTGATGATTCACAAAGACTATCCCCAGCAAATCTTCGCTGTGGCATCGGCAGCCCCTCTGGTTGTTGGTATTGGCGAACAGGAGGCATTCCTCTCATCGGATGTGATGGCGCTCAAAGCCGTGGTTAAAGAAGTTCTCCACCTTGCTAACAATGAGGTGGCAGTCGTCCGTGCCGATCAAGTCGAAACCTTCGATGCCTCCATGGCTAAAATCGTCAAAACACGTGAAACCGTCTCGTCAGATGCGGAAGAAATCTCTAAAGGTGACTTTGAACACTATACGATCAAAGAGATTTTTGAGCAGCCCAAGACACTGAATGCCGCCATTGCTTCACGTTATAATGAAGACTATGGCACAGCCACCCTGGATGGGCTCCATATGGATGTGACGGAGCTCCTCAATGTTCAGAGGATTCTTATCCTGGCTTGTGGCACTTCTTGGCACGCTGGCTTTATTGGTGCATACATGTTAGAGGATCTGGCTCGCATTCCAGTGCAGGTGGAGATCTCGTCTGAGTATCGCTACAAGAATCCTATTGTGCTGCCGGGTACCTATGTGATTGCGATGAGTCAATCGGGTGAAACAGCAGATACGATTGCGGCTGTGGAGGAGCTCAAAGCTAAGGGAGCGAAGATTTTAGCTCTATGCAATGTCCATGGATCGACATTGACGCGGTTAGCGGATGGCTGCCTTTACCTACGTGCTGGACCTGAAATAGGGGTGTGTTCCACGAAGGCTTTCACCAGTCAGGTTGTGGTGTTGTTTCTATTTACCTTGTTGATGGCGCGCATGCGGCATATGGGCAAAGCGGAAGGGCAGGCTCTTCTGCAGGCGCTTAAACCGCTGCCAGATCAAGTACAGCAGGTATTGGAAGAGGCTAACCGCATTCAGCAGTTAGCTAAAGACTATTCACATTACGATAACTTCTTCTTCTTGGGTCGGCGTCATATGTACCCTGCTGCGTTGGAAGGAGCGCTCAAGCTTAAAGAGATCTCTTATATCAACGCTAATGGCTATCCTGCTGGGGAGATGAAACATGGACCTATTGCGCTCATCAATGAGCAATGTCCTACTGTTGCGCTCTGCGCTAACAAAGCTGTTTACACTAAGATGTTGAGCAATCTCATGGAGGTGAAAGCGCGTAATGGGCGTATTTTAGCCGTTGCCTCTAGCGATGTCGATGGTCTGAAGGATATCGCAGATGATATCATCTGGGTTCCGGAAACCATTGATGAGCTTGCTCCCATCCCCACCTCGGTGGCATTGCAGCTGTTTGCCTATTTCGTTGCGAGGGAACGTGGTTGTGATATTGATCAACCTAGGAACCTCGCCAAATCGGTAACGGTGGAGTAACAAAGCGACCCTTTCCCCTCATTAGACGATGGGCTTAATAGACGTAATGGCAGCAGTTCCCGCTAAAATTTTTACCACAGAGAACACAGAGCGCACAGAGAGGGGAATGGGAAAA
>CAMFKD010000234.1 GCA_945957095.1 uncultured Chlamydiae bacterium | reverse complement strand
CCCACGAAGCGATCCGCCCAACCAACCTCAACCACCCACCAGAACGGGTAGCTTCGTTCCTTAACCGCGAACAGCAACTGCTCTATGGCCTCATTTGGAAGCGCTTCGTCGCGTCCCAGATGAACCCAGCCAACTACGACACTGTCAGCGCCGATATCGATGCGGGCAATGGCCTCGTCGTGCGCGCCACCGGCTCCGTGCTCAAATTTCCTGGCTTCTTGGCGGCCTATGAAGAGAAGAACGACGACGATGACGCTTCCGAAGACAAGAGGCCGCTGCCTAACCTCGCTGAAGGGCAGACGCTGGACCTCGTCAAGGTCACTGCCGACCAAGCCTTCACAAAGCCACCCCCACGCTACACCGAAGCATCGCTAGTCAAAGAATTGGAGAAATCTGGCATCGGCCGCCCCTCCACCTACGCTGCCATTATGAATAAGATCCAGAGCCGCGACTACACCGTCAAAGAGAACAAACGGCTCAAGCCCACAGAGCTCGGCTGTGTCATCGCTGCGCTGCTCGAAGCAAACTTTACCCAGATCATGAACATCGGCTTCACAGCCTCGATGGAAGATGAACTGGAACACGTCGCAGAAAATCGTAAAGATTGGAAAGAGCTGCTACGCGAATTCTGGGAGGCGTTCCGCCCTACGCTTGAGACGGCGGAGAAAGGTGCATATGTCCCTAAATTAGAGACAGATATTCCCTGCCCTAAGTGCGGCTCTATGCTTCAAAAGGTGTGGTATCGCGACAAATACTTCTACGGCTGCTCGCGCTATCCCGATTGCGACTACTCCACCACGACCGAAGAGATGTCTTTTAATAAGAGTGACTACGCTGATGACTTCGATTGGGAGCAACCCTGCCCCAACTGCGGATCAGCCATGAAGATACGCCACGGACGTTTTGGCGCCTTCCTCGGTTGTACGCGCTATCCCGATTGCAAAGGAATTGTCAGCATCCCGAAGAAAGGCGAAAGCTATATCCCGCCAGGAGAGCTGCCCCCCTGCCCCGCTATTGGTTGCGATGGCCATATGCTGGCTAGAAAATCGCGCTTCGGCAAGACCTTTTACTCCTGCTCCAACTTTCCCGACTGCGACGTCATCTGCAACGAACTCACCGATTTGGAAAGCAAATACCCCGAACACCCTAAAACCGCCTACGTCAAAAAAGCTGGAAAGGGCAAACCAGCCAAAGCCTCCAAAGCCAAAGCCTCCAAAAAAGAGGCAAAAGAAGCTAAAGAGCCCAAAGCGAAGAAATCGCGCGCGGCGCCTCAACTCCACCTATCTAAGGAACTCGCCGACTTCATCGGTTCCCCTACTGCAGGGCGCGGTGATGTGATGAAAAAGGTATGGGACTACATCAAGCAACATAACCTACAAGATGCCCATGATAAGCGGACGATCAACCCCGACGCCAAGCTCGCCGCCCTCTTTGGCTCTAAAGAACCGGTGAATATGTTCGCCATGACGAAGCTGCTGAGCGGGCACCTCAAAAAGGCATAAAACGGCTTTTTTTACATATTCCCAATGTTGCGTAAAGCTCGGTTAGCGCTAGAAGGGCGCCTTTGTGCTTTCTTCTTATCTTCTTCTTTAGCGATTTCAAACAAGGTCGGATCATTTGTCGATTGATTAGGGTCAATCGTCACCGAGGAAAGATCAACGACCGAAGTCCCTGTGCTTAAACCATCTTCATCTTTAGTATTGGCCCACATCTGACACTCGACCTGATGCCAAGTCATATTGGCAGGATCAACCTGTGTCGGGTCAAAATTCGATGGAACATTTGATGTATTATTGCTATCCATAGCACACTCCTTGTGCAATCCTTAAAATTATTCTAACATTTTTGTTTATTATTTAACAAATTTATTGATTATTTTAAAAATATATTAAAATAAGTTTATAATTTTTTTTGTAAGAACAGCAGGAGGTTTTATATGTCTGGTGATTCTACTCCTCCCCTTGGCAGTACGGGCTCTAGCGGCCAGTATTCAGTCCCACCTCAAGATCCCAACGCTGGCAGAGAACCACAAACAACATCGGCTTCTGCCTCCATACAGGCTAGCACTACTGCCCAAGGAGGTGAAGTGACCACTAGTAAAACCAATCAGAGCTTTTTTGTCCGGATTAGTCAAGCGTGGTCATCGCGCTCTCGTGGCTCCTCCACCATTCGCGGCTCCTCGTCAACTTCTACAAACTCTCCACGGCTCGAAGCGGCCAGAAGTCGTGCACTCCCCTCATCAAGTAAAGCGAATGTCGAAAAATCAAGCGGCCATTGGAGCCATCAATTTGCGACTGTCGGAAAAGCCCTTAGCGACGTCAAAGCCTTAAAGAAAGAGATCGCAAAGCTACAGGTGGACGCAGCAGAACCAGATGCCGACCGCACTGCCATCCAACAAAAAGCGGATGTGTTACACAAAAAATGCCAAACCTTGCAGCAACATCACATCAAGCGATTTGGTCAGGTTGGCTTAGACGTGTCTGTTCGCAAACTCGCACAACATTCCGATGCCTATGCTAGGCTGGAGCACACAGCCAAAGACAGCACACTATCAGAAAAGCAGGTTGCTCAGACGCTTGTGGATGCAGAAACACAAGCCATGCATATGATCAAGCCGATGACATCAATAGGCATAGATTACAGCTCACTATTGGCTAGAGCTGCGAATGAAAAGCCACAAGATCTCGTTGACCAGGCGAAAGCACTGCAGCAAGCCATCAAAGCGACTAAACAGGAACAATACTTTAGTGCTGAAATGACCGTATTAGATCGCCTTATTGAAAATGGAACGGGGGTGATTCGAAATATCCATGAGTCAGCGACTACTGAAGAAAATTACGATAAGCAGCTGAGACTGTTGTACGAAACAGGGGTTAAAGTTGGGAAGGTCACGACCACAGTCTTAGATCATCTCGAAGCCTTGGCTACGACTGAAGAGGACAAAGCGACTATTCGTAACTTCAAAGAGGCATTAACAGTGCATGGCCGTCAGGCTATGCTGATGAAAGGGCGGCTTAGTAATGCCGCTAAACGCACCGATGCTTCTTTTGGAGCAGGAGTCGCCGGCATTAACACAGCTTATGGAACGATAGATAAGTATGGCGAAAGCATGATAGCATGCTGCCAACAGCACTCTGCTTTCACACAAGTACTTAACCGTATTCAGCAAGAGAACCCAAGTGGACTGCGTAGGTTAAACAGAGCAGTAGGAGAAGCCACCGACCATTTGACGGTCGACACCCTAGCTATTTTGCCTGTTCAGAGGTTTCCTAGACATGAGCTATTCATCAAGGATTTACACAAGTACAGCAGCCGCCTGATGGAAAATGGTGTCCAGGAGCAAACACTGTCCAGCGAAACCGCTAAGCTAACGGAGTTAAGCGAGCGAATGAAACCAATAGGGACAACCATCAATGCCGCCACTGCAAAAATCACACCTCAAGAATAGGCCTTTGTTCATCTCCCGACTGATAAGGAACCTGCTAGAACGAAATCGAGAAAAACGACCCTATTTTCTCAAAATAAGGAAAGTATACTTTACTTAATAGACAATGAAAACGCGCCGCATAGACAGCAGTTCTCTCTAAAATTTTTACCACAGAGAACACAGAGCACACAGAGAGGGGAATGGGAAAAACTAAACACAATATTTTCTTAAAAATCGAAAGGGATTTTTCATTTTCTATTTTTTCTCTGTGTTCTCCGTGCACTCTGTGGTGATAAA
>CAMFKD010000233.1 GCA_945957095.1 uncultured Chlamydiae bacterium | reverse complement strand
GCTCTGTGGTAGATTTCGCCTTTTGTCGTTCAAAACTCCAGCGGGAATTGCTGACATTTTACCACAGAGCGCAGAGAGAGGGGAATGGGAAAAACTAAACACAATATTTTTTTAAAAATCGAAAGGGATTTTTCATTTTCTATTTTTCTCTGTGTTCTCTGTGCGCTCTGTGGTGATAATTTCTAAAATTTAGTAGTTAATTTTTTTGCTTGCGTAGCTGCTCAAAGTAGGCGATTCGCTTCTTCATTTCGCGTTCAAAGCCTAGCTCTACAGGTTCGTAGAAGCGGTGGCGCGCCATACCCTCGGGGAAGTAGTGCTGGCCTGAGAAGGCATTCTCAGTATCGTGGTCGTAAAGATAGCCTTCGCCATACCCTTCTTCTTTCATCAGCTTAGTAGGCGCATTCAAGATATGTTTGGGAGGCGATAGCTCAGAGGTTTCTTTGGCTAGGGCTCTGGCTGCTCCTAGGGCTTTGTAGATGCTATTGCTTTTGGGAGCGAGGGCAAGGTAGACGGTGACTTCTGCCAGGCCTAAAAGCCCTTCTGGGCTGCCGAGCATCTGGTAGCTATCGCGCGCTGCTACTGCTAATGGCAGCGCTTGGGGGTCGGCAAGACCGATGTCTTCTGTCGCCATTCGGATGAGCCGCCTAGCTAAGAAGAGAGGGTCCTCGCCTCCTTCAATCATGCGCGCCAGCCAGTACAGGGCGGCATCGGGATCTGAGCCACGAACGGCCTTATGCAGTGCTGAGATCAGGTTATAGTGCTGGTCGCCTCCCCTGTCGTAGCTTGCAGCTCGCCGCTGAAGCACTTTGGCTAGCAGCTCGGGTGTTAGCTGGGTAGTGGGATCTAGCCCTTGCAACCCTTCAACCATATTGTAGAGATAGCGTCCATCGCCATGGGCCATCTGCAGCATCTGTTCTCGTGCCTCAGCTGTCAGCGGCAACACACCATACTTCTGTTCGTAGGTATCTAGCAACTGAGATAGGGCTGTCTTATCTAGAGCATTGAGGGTGAGCACACGCATGCGCGACAGCAAGGCATTGCTGATGTAGAAAGAAGGATTTTCCGCCGTGGCACCTACCAGCACTAAAGTACCGTCTTCCAAGAAAGGGAGGAAGGCCTCTTGCTGCGCTTTGTTGAAACGGTGGATCTCATCGACGAAGACGAGGGTTCCTCTAGCAAGCAAAGCAGTCGATTCCGCTTCTTTGATGATGCGGCGCAGGTCAGCGATGCCGCTGAAGATGGCGCTAAGGGTGATAAAGCGGTAGCCAAATGCTTGGGCATAGAGACGCGCAATGGAGGTCTTTCCACATCCTGGAGGTCCCCACAAAATAATAGATAGCGGCTTACCTGTCTTGATGGTACGGGTGAGAAAGCCTTCTTCACCGACTAGGTGAGCCTGCCCGACGATAGCTTCTAATGTAGTGGGGCGTTGACGTTCTGATAACGGAGCATTCATGGCTATGATACTAGCAGAATACAGGTCGCTTGTGAAGAAAGCAGATTAATGATATAGTAAGTTCTAGACAGTCTAGACAGGAGAGAGTATGAGACAACATGTTTCTACTTGGCAGCTTCAAATTGCTAAGCAACGTTTTAGTGAGGTTGTGCGTAAAGCGGAATGTGAAGGGCCCCAGCAAATTACCAAGGGTGGGATAGAAAGTGCTTGGTTGATTTCCGCTAAGGATTACCGTCGACTAACGAAGAAGAAGCAGAGTTTGGTGGAATTTTTTCAGAATTCACCACATACGGATGTTGAGATCTGTGTTGAGCGTCGCAAGGATCGGCCGCGGAAGGTCGTTTTATAAACCTATCCAACTAAATTTGATCGGTTCATGAGCTTTTTACTCGATACCTGTGTTGTCAGTCTTCTTCGTCAGCCGGTACCTGAGAGTGTAGAAAAGTGGTTTGTCTCAAAAGACGACGATCTTTTTTATATTAGTGTAGTTACCGTTGCAGAGATAGAGGATGGAATTGCTCGTTTAAGTTCTTCTCGTAAGAAGCGGGAGCTTCAAGAGTGGTTTTATGGCGATTTTCAAGATAATTTTTCCGATCGTTGTTTGCCAATTGATGAGCCTGTAGCACACGCTTGGGGGCAACTTAATGCAAAGCTGACCGCAAAGGGGAAGACGATAGGTGTGCAAGATCTTTACATCGCGGCTACTGCTATGGTGCATGGTTTGGCTGTTGTCACTCACAATGATAAGGACTTTTTATCAACAGATATTGCTGTTGTCAACCCATGGAAGAACGACTAGTTGTTTCGTACATGTACGTTGTTTCTAAAAGATAGGGTGTTATCGCGTCCATGGCCTGGGCGTCGGCGCAGGAGGTAAGCGGGTAGCGCAAACCACACCAATCCATAGACTGCATCGGCTAATGGCATGACGACTAAATCTGAAACGATCCAATGTAAAGAAAGTTTTAGTGGGTAGCCCATCCCTTTTAGTGTTGTCATCAGAAACAGCGTGGAGAGGATGGAGAAGAGCAGAGTCATCATAGGTAGCGTTGTGATTCTATCTTCGAAAAAATGTCGCTTTTGCTGGAAAAGAACCCAGGTTGTGACAGCATAGGTCATCGCATAGACGCCGAGCCGTCCTTCTGTAGCCAACAAATCCATGATGAAGCCACATCCTAAGGCATACCAAAGGCAGTGAAGGAGCGGCCTTTTGTAAAGCATGAGAGCTAGGAATGGGGCGAAGAAAGTGAGACGTGCCTGCGGGAAGATGACCGGGCAAACAATGAGTGGCACACAGGCAAAGAAGAAAGCTAGGAAGATGAATTTTTTGTCTTCAGATGGCATAGCAGGTTAGCAGGCGCCTCGTGGACGGAACATGGCGGGAATCGTTTTTAGGATCAACAAAAGATCGAGCGGGAAGCTCTGCTTTTCCACATATTCTTCATCCATGGCGATACGCTCGGGGTAAGTCACAGTACGGCGGTCAGACGTCTGCCAGATGCCAGTGACTCCAGGACGCACCGATAAAATCTTATACGCTTTGACGCCATAGAATTGGGTGATTTCGTCAGCACAAACAGGACGGGGACCGACGATGCTCAAGTCACCGCGCAGCACATTCCAAAACTGCGGCAGCTCGTCGAGGCAGGTTTTGCGCAAGAAGCTGCCAATTGGTGTCACTCTGGGGTCGCGCGTCAGCTTGCGTTTGGATAGCCATTCTTCGCGCGCAGCGGGGTCGCTGGCGAGTAGCTGCCTTAGAGTTTCTTCAGCATCGGGGCGCATGGTGCGGAATTTGTAGCATCGAAATGGAACACCGCCACGGCCAATGCGTTGTTGACTGTAGATGGCGGGTCCTCGGGAGGTAAGCTTTATGAGTAAGGCTATCAAGGCTAAGATCGGTAACCCAAGTAGTAATGCCATAAGACTGAAGAAGATATCAAAAGAACGTTTAAGGGGTAGATGGCGTAGTGAGTGGTGGGCAATGGTGGGAAGGGCAATCTGCTCGGTGCGCTGTGATGCGGTGACTTCCATTTGGAGGCTTCCATGCTTTCTATTGGACTCCTTATACCGAATCCTTCTTCAACAGCGCAAAGAAAAAGACGAGAAACCGCACATGTTCACTTCGTTGTTGCATCAATTTACCACAGAGCCAGTGAGATCAGCAGCAATTTCTGCTAAATATTAACTACTAATCTTTAGGAATTTACTACCACAGAGTGCACAGAGAACACAGAGAAAGAATAGGAAAATATCGTGTTTATTTTTTCCATTTCCCTCTCTGTGCTCTCT
>CAMFKD010000232.1 GCA_945957095.1 uncultured Chlamydiae bacterium | reverse complement strand
GATGTGCTTAAGGCAGCTCCCAAAGTGCAAGGGATAGCAGCTCATTTACAGAAGATTTATAACTGTCCTGCCAGCCGTGAAATCTGGAATAAGCTGCAAAAAGAGAAAGGGGCGATTGCTGTCGTGATGGGGTCTAGCCAGGAAGCTCCAGGTGGAGCCATACGCGACCCGAGCAAGGGGCGTATCGTTCTATCCGATAGTCTTAATGACGAAGGGCAGTTAGCAACCCTTTTGGAGCAAGCTTGTGAATGGCTTGAAGGGGCTGATCTGGAAGAAATCAGTCGTCTTGGCTACCAAGGAAAGTTGAGTAAATTAGATCTTCTAAAAAGAGCTGTAGAGCCTGGGTTTAAGGCACAAAGGACACATCACGCGATTGCTTCAACCTGCATTAAAGACCATGGTTGGCATCCACATACAGATATGTTCAAAGATTCTTGTACCCAGGATCTAGAGACTGCATGGTCAAGGTTTCTAACCGATCCCATCTATGCGCCCACCCGCGAGGCTTATTACAAAGATTGGACAGAACTGTTTAAAGGACCGTTCTGCAAGAATTCTCCTCATCACTCAGATTGCCGCTAATCCAATAGGTCTATTTGATGCACATTAGTAGAGAAAAGACTGATAATAAACAACCTACGATACCAGAGAACTCCAAACCAAAACAAGCTTCTAGCGTTACTGCAGCACAGGTTCCTGTCGATACGATAACGCGAACCATGCAGGTTGTGGGTGCTGTGGCTCCCTGGGTAGCACTCGTGTTGACGCACTCTTTCAACAATTCCTTTAGCACAGCAGCCTTTCTAGCGGGCGGCGCTGCTCTTATTGAAGCGGGACGTCGTATCGAACAGAGTGGTCAGCCGCGTAGTATGTTTCAGACTGCCGTAGCTATTGCTTATTTGGGCTATGGATTCTACGGTGCCATGGGTACTGCAAAGTTACATGATCGCTCTCTCTCGACGATACATGAGCTGTCAGCAACTGCTATGGCGCATGCCCAGCTGGGCGATAGAGAAATCGTACAGGGGTTGCTCCAGAAACTTTATCAATGTCCTCAAGGACAGAAGTTGTGGGATTTCCTCGCTCGAAGAGGCATCGTGTCCGTTGTATTAGGCTCTAAAGAAAACGTCCCTCATTTTGGAAGCTATGGTTCCGGCACTATCGTGATAGACCGTAATCTATCTGCGGATCAACAATTAGGATACCTATTGTTTGAATTATGCAATGCTTACCAGAGTGATGATGTTGCGGAGCTTAACCAGGCACTATCTAATGGAGAGGTGGGTAAAGGTAATTATTTGCGATGGGTCTTCGAATTGGAGCATCGATCCACACAGCTTCATCATCGCATTGCAGAGGCTTGTACCAAAGTCCAGGGATGGAATCCTGCTGTTGATATGTACAAAGATTACCCTAAAGATCTCAATGTAGCATGGCAGGCTTATACCACCAGTCCATATACGGAACAGCACCGGTTGCTCAATGAACGCCATTGGACAGAACTGTTTAAGGAGCGTTTTTGTGCTAAGCACCCCGGTCATCTTGATTGTTAATAAATTGAAAAATTAAGCCGATCTGCTATATCTCGGAGCAACTTTACCGAGGTAGCTGTGAAAAGTAATGGCGTTGGCAAGCTAAGGAATGTTGTCATTACCAGGGACAACATTGGGCGTTATGCGGATCGCCTAAACAACGGTTACCCTGTTGATGTTGCCGAATTGATTGAAGCTAAACCTATTGAGGAAGCGTTACTCATTTTCGGAGCTCTCGATCCTGAGTTTGCCGTTGTGACCTTCTCCTACCTGGTCTTTAGGATACAAAAGGAACTGCTGGCCCATCTACCGTCGCAAAGGGTGGCTCAGGTCTTAACTGCTCTACCACCGGACGACCGCACTAAGCTCTTGGAAGAGCTACCGGGTCCATTGGTCAATCAACTGCTTAAATATCTATCACCAGCTGAAAGAGCGCTGTCGCTAAAGTTATTAAACTATCCAGAAGATAGTGTAGGGCGTCTCATGACCCCTGACTATATCGCTGTCAAAATGGACTGGACGGTTCGCCAAGTGTTAGACTACATCAGGATCTACGGCCGAGATAGCGAAACAATCAATGTCATCTATGCGGTTGACGACGTTGGGCATCTCATTGACGACTTCCGCATCCGGCAATTTTTAATTGCTTCTCCAGATACACGAGTGGAGGAATTGGCGGATCACAAATTCCTACAGCTCCATGTCGATGATGATGAAGAGGTCGCCATCGGCATATTCAGAAAATATGAACGGTCGGCTATACCGGTGGTTGATGGCGAAGGCATCTTGCTCGGTATTGTGACTCTCGACGATATCCTAGCTGTCGCCGTACAGGAGGATACAGAAGATATCCAAAAAATCGGCGGCGTTGAAGCATTGGACGAACCCTATATGTTGACACCTCTGCTGAGCCTCTTCCGTAAAAGGGCTGGTTGGTTGGTGGTCCTCTTCCTCGGAGAGCTGTTGACGGCGTCGGCAATGGCCTTTTTTGAAGAGGAGATAGCCAAAGCCGTCGTATTAGCTCTTTTTGTCCCATTGATCCTCTCTAGCGGAGGTAATGCTGGTTCTCAAGCGGCTAGCCTCATCATCCGAGCCTTGGCTTTAGGAGAGGTAACATTGGCCGACTGGTGGCGCATCATGCGACGTGAAATAGCTAGCGGATTATTATTAGGTGCTGTCTTGGGTAGCATCGGTTTTTTCCGTGTTTCCCTCTGGAGCGCCTTTTCCAGCCTTTATGGTCCTCACTGGCTTATGGTGGGTGTCACGCTCTTTATTAGTTTGATAGGTGTGGTCTTATGGGGAACTGTGACAGGGTCGATGCTACCCCTGATCCTGCGGCGGGCAGGCTTTGACCCAGCGCTGTCATCAGCTCCATTTTTGGCTACCTTGGTTGACGTCACAGGACTCATCATCTATTTCAGTGTCGCGATGGTTGTATTGCAAGGTAGTTTGCTATAAGTATATCTCTGTGTCTCAGTGGTGAATATGTATTAATATGATATATTTGAATTTGCTGGACAAAAATTCCCCGCTTACGGTAAAATAGAGATGTAAATAAAATGGTTAAGCAATAACTACAAAGGTACTAGAGTGGACGTCAATACCAATGGTCTATCAACGGGTGGATACCGAGGGGGCTCCTATTTTGGAGGCGGCGGAGGTAGTGCAGCTGGTGGTGAGCAGGAAAGTGATCAGTTTTATGCTCCTCGTCCTCGTGCCAAGCATCAAGGTGATTCCCTATCGGGTTTAACTTTGGCGCGCAGAGCTGATGCCAACAAAAAAAATGCTAAGACTGATCCTGAGCAGGTGATGAAGGCTGCTAAACTCACGCGGTTCATCAGCTGGGCACTCAGCGCGGTCTCCTTTCTGATATTCGCTATCCTGTTCTTACAACCCATTTTACTGCCTATTTTCACTTTTGGTGCTGTGTTTTCCGGCGGTTTTGGTGATTGGGTGGAGTTTACGACAACAATTCTGAAGGTTAGTCTTTTCCCTGCAGCAGCGGGCATTATCTTTGGCTGGATAGGTTACTTTGCCAACCGTAAGGTTAACGAACTATCTGCGTCCATCGAAGAGGCATCGCACAAAGCTGCGTCTCTGATGAACCGTTTTGCCTCATAGCGATATCTGTTTAAGCCATCTCATAAATCTCAGTGCTCTCTGTGGCAGCTGTTCCCGCTAAAATTTTTACCACAGAGAACACAGAGCGCACAGAGAGGGGAATGG
>CAMFKD010000231.1 GCA_945957095.1 uncultured Chlamydiae bacterium | reverse complement strand
GGTCTAATCCCGTGCCTATGGTTTTACCCCGGGAGCTTGAGGCTATTACTGCTTGCTCAATTTGTGCTAATCTCTTGATGGATCTACTCTTGCCCTGGTCGCGAATACGTTGTATAGCTGCCCCAACCTGTGTTGACGATTGTACCAAAGGCAAAATACTATCTGCATAGGCAGCGTAGCTCTGTTGGCACAACCCCATAACGGCGTCAAATCCCGTTTTTAAGGGATCTCCTTCTTTTTGGTTAAAATCATCTTCTAATTTCTTTAGAGCTTGTTGCATCTGATCAGCACTAGTAATATGCTGCTTCAGATGTTCTTTAAAATAGAGAATGGCTTGCCGATCGCTTGGATTTGTTGCAAGTTTTGCCAATTCGTCTAAGACAGTAGAGGAATCTTCACCTATTATTGTTGATAACCCCTCGAGTCCACTGATGTGCGATAACTCTGATGCCGCTAATTCTTTGGCTTGGTAAAGGCTCATTTTTATGGCTTTTTCTCTTGGGGTTGGCACTTCTGATGTCGGGGTGCTGTTTACTGTAGAAGTTTGAGCTGGGTTAGAAGGTACAGAGCTGGAGACGGATGCTTCTAGACTGGTGCGATGCTCCCCTGCCCGTATACGTTTGGTCGGTGGTTCTGAACTAGAAAAACTCTCAGAACGTGGTCGTTTTTCTGCACTCACTTTGGGTTCCAACCCAGGAGGAACTTTAAGTAAAGTGGGAGGCGGACCGGCATTGGTACGTCTAGCTGGTAGTTGTGGTGGTCCACTAGTTGTGCGTGGCCGTGCAGGTACTGGTGGTGGTGACATGGGCAGCATGGATGAAGCAGGGCGAGCGGGTAAGGGAGGTGGACCTGGTCTGGTTGGTCGTGGCGGTGGACTAGGGAGTTTTAGGGTCATCACTGTACCTTTGGTTCCCGTTTCGCTCGTCAATGGAGGTGGAGCTAGAGGAGGTAGCGGGGTGGTCGAGACTTTACTAGTAACGGGTGGGAGCGGAGGCGCAATTCGCTGAGCTTGCTGGGCTTTTGCGAGATTATCTAGCTGTTTCCACTGGGCAGCGCTTGGTGTGTTAAAGCTTTGAGGCGGAGGCAAAGAAGCTGGATTTCCCATAATCACCTCACTAGAAATAAAAATCCAATTAACTATCTCAAGTTATTATAATATTAATTTATATATATGTAAATAGATGTACAGTACTTTGGAAATGAATTTTTTAATTATTTGAATGATGTAATGATAAAAAAATATCATTTATATCATTCCTATCATTTTCTCGAGTCTCCTGCCTACGAAAACCTTTGGAGTCATGATCCTATCCAAGCTTACGAAAAATGTGGATTGGCGCTAGGATGAGGGTAAGCTAGGATGGGGGGCCTATATGAGCAGTGACCTAGAGCTATTAGGGATTGGCGGGGCGACGGTCGTTGAGGAAGAGATCTTGGAGACGCCGGAGCTTGAAGTAGAAGAGCAGGCAGAGCAGCTGCGGCGGCAGGCACAGGCTAAGCTAGATGGCGCCAAAGAGAAGCTGCAAGAAGCTAAGCGTGACTTAGAGTCGAGCATGGCAGCAGACTCGGGTCCTCCGCACCAACGCAATCCTTTCGGACGGACACGGGCTAGCTTGCGCGCGATGGCGAACGAGCTGCAGGCGGCGCCAGCCCCTGTTCTCTCTAGAGAATCTGAGCAACCAAAGGAGTGAGGATGTCTGCAAACTTTGACAGTATGACCCCTGACGAGTGGAAGCAGCGGCTAACGTCGGAAGAATACCATATCTTAAGGGAGAAGGGGACGGAGCGAGCGTTTTCTGGAGAGTATTACCAGAATCATCGCAAGGGAGAGTACCGTTGTGCCGGTTGTGGACAGGTGCTCTTTGACTCCGACAACAAGTATGAGTCTGGCAGTGGGTGGCCTAGCTTTTGGAAGCCGCATGATGAGCATAGTGTCTCCTATGCCAGCGACCATAAGATTCCCCTATCCCCTCGGACCGAGGTGCTCTGCAAAAAGTGTCATTCCCACCTTGGTCACGTCTTTGAAGACGGTCCCAAGCCAACGGGGCTTCGCTATTGCATCAATTCGCGTGCACTACGCTTTAAAGAAAAGCAGAATGAATAAGCCACTATGGACAGCATAGACGTCTCTTTTGTCCATTACGTCTATGCTGTCCATAGCGCGCAGGATTACTCCTACTCTGTATCGCGACGTTTTTCGTAGGCTTTCCAGGCAGCTAGGCGATACATCTGGGCGGTGGCAGCGGGGTCTTGGGCTTCGTAGATGCCTCTGCCGACGATGACGATGTCGTTACCTTGGCTGAGGATTGCCTTTTCAGGTGTGCGGTATTGTTGGCCGCGTGTATCACCTTCGCTGGTGAGGTTGACGCCTGGGGTGATGTGGAGAAGGCCTGGGTCATCAACAAGGCGTTTTTGGCAGATGAAGCCCATCACGAAGTCGGGATAGGCGCGCGCCATCTGGACGGCAGCCTTAGCATAGGAGGTGTCGGTGAGGGCTCCCTTGCTGCTCATCTCTGCTAGGAGCAGCAGCGCGTTTCCTAGCGGTTGCGCCACTTCCCATAACGCTTCGATTGTGGAAGGCCCAGCGATGATATGAGCATTGGTGATGGGTGCCCATTCGGCGATGCGGTAGATACCACCGGCGTATTGCTCTTTGGCGACACTGCCGATGTCGGCGAATTTACGGTCTTCAAAAAGGATAAAGTGTTGCTGCTTGGCAATCTCTTTTAGCTGCTTAGACACCTCTGGGGTGAAGTCTTGAAGGAGGTCGATATGCGTCTTTAACATGCAGATATGTGGTCCGATAGTTTTAGCAAGGTGTAGCAGCTCATTGGCTGAGGTGACATCGGGATTGAAGGCTAGGTTGGTTTTTTTACGCTCCATCAAGGTAAGCAGTTCGCGTGCCACTTTATTGTGGCAAAACTGCGCGCGCTCTTCGTAACCTTTAGGTACTTCTACGATCGCTTTAGCCATAGACCAGCTCCTTTGCTTGGGCTATCTGATGATTTTTAATAAACGTAAGGGTTTCCGCCACCGTCTGCGACTTGATGCAGCGTTCGCGCTCCAGCGCGTGCAGCAATTCGCTGATCGTCATGACGCTATGCAGGTGGTATCCGCGCTGCTCAAGGGCTGTCCGGCCGCCCTGCTCGCGGTCTAGGAAAGCAACGACATCCTTGATGTTGAGGCCCGCTTCTTCTAGCGGTGTGATCGTCTCAAAGATGCTCGTTCCGCTGGTGATGAGGTCTTCGAGGATGAGGCAGGTTTCTCCTGGATGGATGACTCCTTCGAGTAGCTGACAGGTGCCATGGTTTTTCCCTTCGCGGCGACGCAGCACCATCGGTTTGTTGTGGGCGATGGATAGGTATGAGGCGATAGGCAACGCTGTATAGGGCACGCCGCAAATAGAGGTGAAGTGATCGGTCGGCACTTTTGCCCACATGGCTTCTGCGATGGCTTTCAGCAAGGTGGGATAAGAGATCGTTATTCTGAGGTCAATGTAGATAGGGCTGATGATGCCGCTCTTGAGTTTGTACTGGCCAAACTTCACAGCACCTAGATCAAACAGACTCTTAGCGATGTTCTCTTTTGCCATGATGTGTCCTTATCTATAAATGGTGAAGGTAGTGCCAACGCATCGCAAGGTAGGGGTCCCACATCATCCCTGTCGCTGTCATGGCAATATCCGCACCGGCGTTTAAGAACGCGTCGAAGTGTTCCGGCAGCACAATGCCGCCACAGCCTAGCAAGGCGAGGTCGAGTTTCTCAGCTGTCTCTTATACACATCTCCGAGCC
>CAMFKD010000230.1 GCA_945957095.1 uncultured Chlamydiae bacterium | reverse complement strand
GATTGACGGCTTCATCGACGAAGGAGACACCGAGGATGTCGATGCCGCAGCGTCTGAGGAAATGTGCCATGCGGACATCTTCTGTGCCATAGGCTAATGCTTTGACCATGACCATCAAACGGTTGTGGTGGCCGATGCGGCTGCGGAGTGCTGCGATGTTGCTTGCGATAGCTGCTAGGTTAATAGTGCAGATGTTAGGGGATATGTCATCGCCAAAGGCTTCGATGACATCATGAAGGGGGTGTTTGTGAGGTCCTTGTATCAGCAGGGTGTCTTGTGCTTTAGCGTGTGGGGCTAGGGCTTCTAGTGCTGACGACAATGTCTCATAGGAAACAACCGTCAGCGATGGCTTATGTTGTCGGATTTCAGCTGTCAGTGGTTCTAGGTTTTGTGAGCCATACAACGCTACGGCGTCTATAGAGCTGGCGACGATGGCTTGTCCGATGCGTTGTAGGTCTTTGTCGGCAAAGCGATGGTGGCGGCGGAGTCCGCCAAAGAGGAAGGTACGCCTACCTGCGGGTTTGGTGTCATGGAGGCGGTGGAGGGCAACATCGACAGATTGAGGGTCTGCGCTATAGGAGCTGTTCAGGACGGTGGTACCTTGAGAGCAGTGCCATACCTCTGTTCGCATGGTCTCGATGTGGTAGCTGGCTAGGGTGGTGGCGATGGCATCGCTAGGGACGCCTAGGCGCCAAGCCGCTTTGACCGCGATGGTAATCAGGTCTAGATGATAGGGTGCGCCATGCGGTAACGTGCCTGTCGTATGAGTGCCATCGGGGAAAGTCAGTTGATATGCCAGACCACTCGTTCCCTGTTGTCGTTTGACCACAGGAAGGCTTTCTTCGTCGGTATCCCACCAGGTCGTTTGACGTGGCAGCTTAGGAGTTAGCTTTAGGAGACTGGGGTGGCGCGGTGCTAGGAGCCATCCATCGCTTAGGTGTGCTGCTAGTGATAGCTTTTCATTGGCTATCGTGTCCAGACTACCCATCGTCGCTAGGTGCTGCGCTTCGATGGTGGTGATGATGACATGTTGGGGAGCGATCATCGCTTCTAAAGAGGCCATCTCATCCGGGTAGGAGACGCCTGCTTCGATGATGGCAACACTGTCTTGTTGACTCATGCCTAAGAGGCTGAGGGCTACGCCGATCTGGCTGTTGAAGCTCTCTGGACTGGCATAGGTGCGTCGGCAGCTGGCGACAAGGGTAGCCAATAGATCTTTGAGCATCGTCTTGCCTCGGGAGCCTGTGATGGCGATGCGTTGTGCAGAGCAGCCGCTCCGGTAGGCGGCAGCGATCTGCTGAAGTGCGGTCAGGGTGTTGTCGACGCGCAGTAGGGTGACACCTGACAGGTCAGTGGGGGGTATCCACGCTTTGTTGACGATGGCATAGCGCGCGCCGGCTGCCACAGCGTGCGGTAGGTAGTGGTGGCCATCTTGCCTATCACCTGGCAGGGCGACAAAGAGGGCTGAGGGGGAGGCGATGCGGCGTGAATCGATGACCACCTGGTCGATGATGGCTGGTTCGGCTGTGCTGCCGCCAGCAGAGACAAAGAGAGGCCAACGTCTTAAGTCGAAAGGATCCATGGCCGACAGCATAGTCTGCAGTCGATATATTTGCTAGGTGGGAGTCTATGGTTCAGCAATTCCCGCTAAATCTATCCACTAGCTTTTAGGAATTTATCACCACAGAGTGCACAGAGAAAAACATGCACTCTATTTCTCTCTCTGTGCGCTCTGTGTTCTCTGCGGTTCAAAAAAAATGGTCTAGCATTCGGTCGCCTGCATTACTCGGAAAGCCACTCCCTCATCAGCTTTTTGATCTGTGTTTGATAGGCGACTCCAGAGAGCTTGGCCTTCGTCTGAAATGCTCGTAATAGCGATGGCTCTATCTTCAAGCTAATCAGTTTGCACTTCTCTGGCGTTTCTGCCATCAACTGTTGAAAATCATCTAAAAATTGAAGAATCTGTTCGGGTGTCAGCTTTTTCGCGCGTTCTAAGTATTCATGATTGAAGTACTGTACTGGCTTTTTTTTCATAACGCCTCCAAGAAGCGAATATCTTCGAGATCCTGAGGTCTTCCGGCAGCTCGCTTCATGGCGATGAGGTCCTTTCGAGACAATATCCTGATATCGCCATCAGCCATTCTAATCACTTTCACAGAGGCATTCTTTAAATCGAAGGTCACAATGATATCGATGTCATGGCTACGATTCACCGGATCATAAAAATTCCAAGCGATAAGATTGCGTTCCCGGATGTATTCGTCGCGGAAGCGATAGACCATTTCCGCATCGATAGGTAGTCTTGAAACAAGGCCTAGAGATTTAAGTACTTGTTCAGTTTTCTGGAGGTTTTCCAACGTCCATTTGATGACAAAATCGATGTCAATGGTGCCTCTTGGTACTCCATGAAGCGCAACAGCGTACCCGCCCACTACTGCATAGGGGACACCGGCATCATGCAAAGCTTGGCAAACGCGATGGATAAACATAGTATATACCAGTATATACCGAAGTATAGCATGTCTCGGCATTTACAGCAACGTTGCAGAATGGACTTCTGCAATTACCTCTAATAGACGAAATAGACATCATGGACTAAGGACGTTTACGATGTCCATTACGTCCATGCTGTCCATTGTCCATTCATTCTGGCCAAAGTGAAAGCGTGAGTAAGTTTGTGCACTCTGAAGCTGCGTTGCATTGTCCTGTTAAGAACTCACAGTAGACTTCATCGCCGTTCCAGACGACTGGGATGCGATAACGCAGGAATGTTGGGACCTGATGATCCGACCATAGTTTGCCTAGTTTTCGTCCGCGACAATAGGCATTCGGTTTGCCGATGCCAATGTGGTAATCACCTGCTGGCAGTGGCACAACAAGCTTGCCACGTAGGGCTTCCCGCCAACCTGTATGCTGTGTGGGGTGTGCGCCTGGTGCCACGTCTACCTGCCAGGGGCCCAGCTGATATTTCCCTGTTAGTAAGATAGCTGTTTCTTTCGGCAGCATTTCTATCGCGCCCGAACAAGCAAATAAGCGATAGCGATCGATATAGAGGGTTCCAGTCCCCATCGCTACCTGTCCACCGGCTGCTCCATTAGCGACAAGGTGGATCGCTGCCTTTAAGGCTTCCCTAGATAGGACAAAGCCCGCCAGATCACATATGCGCCGGATCAGATGTGCCATTTCAACAACACTTTCCGGTCTTTCACGGCTTAAGTCCAACAGATATCCAACCGCTATCTTTTCGATGGCAGCCAGATAACTGGCTAGGCATTCATCGAAATAATCGCTTAGCGCATCAGCCTCTTCGCCGACTGCACATAGACCTGACACCACATCTTTGCCAAAGCTTTCCGATAGCATGGGGACTAGACGTTGACGCATCCGTGTCCGCAAATAGATGGGGTCGTTATTTGTGCTATCTTCAAAAGCTACTATTTCTCTTGTCTCTAACCATGCCACGATATGAGCTTTGGGTACTTTAAGCAGTGGCCGCCAGATCACTAACCCTTCCATTTTAGTGACGGGACGCAACCCACTGCCGCGCATGAGGCTGCTTCCTTCAAAGAGTTTCTTAAGGACATTTTCCGCCAGATCATCAGCATGATGTGCCACTAGCACGGCTTGGCAACCTGTCTGATGGCAGACAGAGGAGAAAAAGGCGAGGCGTTCCCGTCGGCCAACCTCTTCAGCATTGCGAGAAGGTTTTCCGGCCTTGTTCATCTTTTCGGTCAGTTTTCGGCAGGCTGCGGGGGGCTCATCTACCTCATCCGTCTCCTCAGCAATAGCTTACGCTATTCCCT
>CAMFKD010000229.1 GCA_945957095.1 uncultured Chlamydiae bacterium | reverse complement strand
CTCCGTGCACTCTGTGGTGATAAATTCCTAAAAGTGAGTGGGTAATATTTAGCGGAAATGACTGACGTTAGTGGCGATACTTTAAATCTATTAATACATTTAATTTATATTTATGAACAATGCTATAATAAAATATAACATTACCTTAATAGAGGCAAGTCATGTGTGCTGCCCTTCCTTCTGGATCTGCAGAACCCTATGGGTTAAGCCCACAAGCACGCACGATTTTAGAGACCTTCGCTCCTAAAAAAGGAGCTGTGCCCACCGATGAAACAGGAAAAACCTCTGCTGGGAAACTTGTCTCACTCCTGAATTTAGGTGATGTATCCCCACACCAACTTCAGACGCAAGCAAAAGCTGTGATGCAGGCCTTTCAAGAGGCGAGCCAGGGGTTCACCCGTCTAAGCGCAGCCGATGTCAAACTCGTCCAAAGGGTCATTAAACAGCTCAAAAATCCCGAATCTACAGCTGCAAAAGCAACAACAAACGCAAAACTAATCCTAGCACCTGAGAACAAAGCAACGCTGAGTCAGGCCCATGAGGAACTGGAACTACGCCTCACTGTAATGGCTAAAAAACAGGAAGCTGCAGCTAAAAGCCAACTCGGCAAAGCGTCTCCAAGACTGCAAGAGGTCAAACATCAAGTAGACGAAGGCTTTAGGCTATCAGAGCAGCCAGAAGTCGACATATCAGCAAGGCTTCAACTGGGCCCCCATGTACCCGAAGGAAGAACTGCATCGCAAAATTACCGCATCAAAGTATCAGCTAACCTTCGACCAGAACACTCGACTAGCGAGATACCTGTTGACAGAATGGAAACCATCGCAATTGCCAAACCCATCAAACAAGGGATATCAGACCGCGATGCCGCAAGTTATGGCTTAGTCAGAGGACAGGAAATTCAGGGAGAATGCCTGACATCTTGTGCAGCAGATCTTACAGAGCTCCCAGTCAACGTTCCAAAGACAGTAGCGCTTCCAATGCAGCATCACTTTTTTGATAAAGAACATAGCGATATTGCAGCTCTACCGAAAGACTATCACATATCAGAAACAAGGTGCATGAAGCTGATTGAAGGGGGGGCGAAAACACCTGAAGCATTCAACGCGGCACTCAATGCAGAATTGAGGCAAGAAGGAGCAGCAGCAGCCATGTTTGAGGCTGTTAAGTTCCGCGTTAGGCTACCCCCTGATCTGAAACATGCACTACAAGGTGCCGCTGCGAATATCAAAAATCCACAAGAATTTGCGCAAGCGGCAAGTGAAATAATGCTAGAATATCTTGGAATCCCTATCCCAGCAGGATACGACTGGGGACAACCTAACGCGCTGAGTAACGTGTTGCAAAAAGCGATTTCCTTTCCGCCGTCAGCTTCTGGTCCGTTCAATCCTCTACAGTCTCTTTTCAGAAAAAAAATCGACAGTCCAACACTGTTAAATAGTCGGATATCGGACTTGCAACGCTTTGTCGATGCTACCAGAGCTCAGGTGTCCCAAGCGATTGATCTAGATACCCCAAACAGGTGGGATAAGCTCTTCAATGACCTTATCCAACCACCCCAAACAAAGGCTCAAATCTGTTCCGTACAGGAATGGATCCCTGGCGGCAAAACCTTAATGGAACTGACACGCGAAGAGCAAGATACCGTCAGCCCTCTCTCCTATGCTAGAATAGCCATGGTTGACCTATTAACAGTGCAAACAGATCGCAACGCCGGTAATATCCTAACGGTCGAAGTGCATAAAAGCGAATTGGAAGAACGCCTTCACAAAGCCAATTTTGGGTTGCCTGAAAAAATCGCTATGCGATACGCCGCTGAAAGCGCGTCGTTAGCCGAAGAGACGAATCCGCAAAGACGAGCACAACGACTGTGCACCCTAGGCGACACCATCACGTCTGAGCTGCCACAAAGTTCTACAAGCAACGCCAAAGAAACATTGGCATTGGAATTCGAGATCCACCAATACCTTCATCTTCTTGATTCTGGCCGAGAATCCTATCGTGATTGCATCCCCATTGATAACGCCATTTGCTACCCAAACCCATCCATGTCTGGAGTAGATGTCACACAGACAAACAACGCATGGGCTACGGAAGACGCAAGTAGCCGCGCAATCTTACCCAAAGGGCTGCGACGGCACCTAGTGAACATGAAGTATGCAGCTAATATTCTCCCTAGACTACGAATGGAACAACGCGAACTCAAAGCAGTAGCCGGCGCTAGTCGTGGAGAAGCCATGCAGTGGAGCCCAGCACAAGAAAACCTCTCCTACTTGACCACCCGCATCTTGCAAATAGGCGCCAGAATGAACAAAACACCTTTTGAAATGAGTTTTTTGAAAGACGCTAGTCGTGTTACTGGCGTGGGCTATACTTGCCCACTTAACGGCCTTCTTGAAAAGCATCTCATGCATGATGGAGAACCCATTCGTCTAGAAAACATAAGTGAACGAGCCCTGAGAGAACTTGACACCGCCATCATTGCTGAATATAACGCATTAGCGAAAGAAATAGGATCTGTAGACGATGGATTTGCCAAGTGGAATGCGTTACCCGGCCTTGCGAAGAGACGCCAGCTCGACGAAACTCGCGTTTACCAGCGAAACAAATAACGGGTACATGTTCACCACTGAGCCAATGAGACCAGTGAGGAGGAATGAGATTAGGGAGGAGACATGAAAGATCTCAATCCAGCATTCTACCATTTTCTCTCTATCTCAATCCTTCTCCAGCCATTCCCGCTAAATATTACCCACTCACTTTTAGGAATTTATCACCACAGAGTGCACGGAGAACACAGAGAAAAAATAGAAAATGAGAAATCCCTTTCGATTTTTAAGAAAATATTGTGCTTAGTTTTTCCCATTCCCCTCTCTTTGCGCTCTGTGTTCTCTGTGGTAAAAATTTTAGCGGGAACTGCTGATCCTTCTCATAGATCTCACTAATCTCTGTGATGAAAAAATACAATAACGGAATAAATCACCTATTAGATAATATTAATCCGGAAACATTAAATGAGAGTGTAATGCATGAACAGTATATCCAATACCAAACCTAATTGGGATGCGCTCGATGATTGCTATGTGTGGTCTGACACAAAAGGGATGCCTTACTTCTATGTTGGGGTGACAGCGGGTGAAGACGGCCAATCAATCCCTATCTGCGTCAAAGTTGTCAACTCCTCACTGCAAAGCCAGTACACCAGTGGAGTCACATACCGGACAAGTAGCGGAAAAATAAAAACGGCCAATTTGTTAGATGTATCTGAAACTTCTTGGGACAAAAAAGTCATTAAAGCCGTAATGCAACATATTAGCGATCTGGAAAAAACCAAGGGTCTTTCCCAAGACTTTGCAGATATCGAAGACCTAAAGTAACTCCCCTTGCACCAGGCGCATAGCTGTGGTAGTCTAGCACTACGATGACACAAGCAACAGAGCAAAAAGTGGCGACCCAGCTCTTTGTCGGGTGTATGATTACGCCTGACATCCGCATCGCTATGAACCAAAGCAAAACATGGCGCCAAGCGCAAATTGGCGTCAGCGATGAGCTGAAAGAGCAACCCTATCAGGGCAAAGACTACCTCGGTACTTTTGTCTCAGGTCAACAGATCCCCTTGCCCCAAATCGATCAAGTGGAAAAGACCGTACGCGAACGCCTTAGACACTATTGCCCTAGCATCAACAGCGATGCTGTCGCTGTCTATGTGTTATCCATCCTACTTATCTCATAACCTGGACAGCGGCGCTATGACGATTGTATTAGGCTCACAATCCCCCCGACGACGCGAGATTCTGAGTTTCTTCTCGCTCCCCTTCACCCAAGCGTCACCTCACTTTGACGAAGAGAGCGTCCCCTTTAACGGCGATCCAGCAC
>CAMFKD010000228.1 GCA_945957095.1 uncultured Chlamydiae bacterium | reverse complement strand
CATCAGAACTAAGGGGGTGTTGCTTTTCTGCCGGACCCGACGTGCAATCTCCAAGACCGTCTCTGGTGTGGTACCTGCTTTAAGAGCACGTTGGCTGGCTTCTTGAATAACAGGTCCATCACCGATAGGGTCACTGAAAGGAAAGCCCAGTTCCAGGATATCGACCCCACCAGCAATGAGGGCTAGGCAACAATCGACGCAGTAGTCAACGCCGCCATCGCCTGCTGTGATGTATCCGATAAACGTTTTCTTGTGTGCGAAGATATTAGCAATAGTTGTCATGATGGTTCTCTATGATGTGGTTAAGGTCTTTGTCGCCGCGCCCCGACAGATTGACAACGATGATATCCTCTTTGGCAAACTTTGGAGCGACTTTCATCGCATAGGATAAGGCGTGACTAGACTCCAATGCAGGAATAATGCCTTCGCATCTCGTGAGCAGGTGAAAAGCTTTTAGCGCTTCTGCATCGCTGACATGTTCGTAACGGACACGGCCTGATTCATGCAGTGCGGCGTGGTCCGGGCCGACAGCAGGGTAGTCGAGTCCAGCTGAGACAGAATGAGTCGGCATCACCTGACCAAAAGCATCCTGCAGCAGGTAGGTATAGCAGCCATGCAGGACGCCTGGGCTGCCGCCGGCGAAACGCGCCGCGTGTTGACCAGGGGCGATGGCAAGGCCGCCAGCTTCCACACCTACCAGTTGCACAGACTCGTCTGCCAAGAAATGATGGAAGAAACCAATCGCGTTGGAGCCGCCTCCGACACAGGCGATCATGAGGGTTGGCGCCTGACCTGTAAGAGCGCTTAGTTGCTCTTTTGTTTCCAGGCTGATGACTGACTGGAAGGCCCTTACCATCTCAGGGTAAGGGTGTGGTCCTAACGCAGAACCAAGGCAATAGTGGGAGTTGTCATCGTGTGCAGACCAGTCGCGTAGGGCTTCATTGACGGCATCTTTCAGCGTCGCAGAGCCTTGTTCTACTGCGACGACTTCAGCTCCTAACAGGCGCATCTTATCGACGTTGGGTTTTTGGCGCGCCATGTCGACGGATCCCATGTAGACGACACACTGGAGGCCTAGTCGCGCACAGGCGGTGGCAGTGGCGACGCCATGCTGACCCGCGCCTGTTTCAGCGATGATGCGTGTTTTGCCCATCTGTTTTGCCAGGAGGCACTGTCCTAATGCGTTATTGATTTTGTGGGCACCGGTATGCAGAAGGTCTTCACGTTTGAGGAAGAGGCGTGGGCTATCGATCGCTGCGGCGAAGCGTTTGACCTCTGTCAGTGGTGTCGGGCGTCCGGCATAGTGGCGAAGCAGCGCATCCAATTCTTCCTGAAAGGTATTAGATGCACGTGCCTTTTCCCAGCTTTGTTGCAGCCTAAGGAGCGGTGTCATGAGAATTTCTGGGACAAACTGTCCCCCAAACGAGTGTGGGTACACCATCTTACTTACCTTTTGCTTCAGCGATAAATTGATTTACAAGTGTTGGATCTTTGCGCACGGTACCTCTGATTTCGACACCACTACAAACATCCACGATCGGTGGCTGCAGCAGAGCAACTGCAACAGCGACATTATCGGGTGTTAGCCCTCCGGCTAAAGCCCAGGGTTTTCCACGAGGTGGGGTAAAGGTGTGCCAATCGATGGTGTTTGCGGCTTCGTCTTTTGGGGTGTCGAAGAGAGGGATGGCATGGCCGGGAAGGGGTGTAGTCGCTTCATCGTGATTCACTGCAATCAGCAAGAAATAGCGAATAAGTTGCGGCAAAGCCTTTCTAGAACCATCGCCGTGGAGTTGCACGGTATTGCAGCCGATGGCATCGGTCAGAGCTATGATGCTGTTGGCATTTTCATCTACAAAGACAACAACAGGCGTTGCCGCTGCGGCATGTGTCGCAGCAGCAATGTCTCTAGCTTGCGCGATAGAGACGCAACGTTTCGACAGCGGAGACAAGATAATACCGATATAATCAGCGCCTAATTGTGCGGCGAGGGCGGCATCGTCGGGATCGGTCACACCACAGATTTTAATTTTCATGGCGCGGTCTCCTTAAAGTAGGTAGCAATTGGGCTGGTGATGCAGACCGAACTAATGCTTCACCTACAAGGATAGCGTCGTAGCCAGCGTTGGCCATGCGTTGGGCATCTTCTTCGGAATGGATACCTGATTCCGCAATGGCAATGACACCTTTAGGGATGCGATGACGCAATCTTTCAGCGGTTGCTAGGTCGACATGAAAGGTCTGAAGGTTGCGGTTGTTAACGCCAATGATAGTAGCGCCAGCGTCGATGGCCAGAGCCAGTTCTGCCTCATCGTGGACCTCTGTCAAAGCTTCCAATCCGAGATATGCGGCGACAGCGAGCAAGCTCTTAAGTTTTTCTCCCACCAATGCTACAATTAACAATACAGCAGAAGCACCTGCCAATGCAGCTTCAGCGATCTGAATGGAATCAATGATGAAATCTTTACGCAGCGTCCCGACATCGGGATAACGATCTGCTAGAGCCTGGGATACGCTCTTAAGGTCGTCTAGCGAGCCTCCGAAATGCGGAGCGTCGGTTAAGACAGAAATAGCACCAGCACCTCCTTGGCAGTATTCTAAGGCCAGAGGCAGCGGATCACTGATGCTACTAATCTGTCCTTTGGAAGGACTGCGTTTCTTGATTTCCGCAATGACAGCCAGTTGTGAACCCTGAAGTGCTTTGCTAAAACGCAATGATGGCTTCTGACCATCTCGCAATAGCTGCTGTAATCGGTGGTCAGGGCGATGTTCCAATTGTCGTTTGAGCAGCTCGACGTCTCGCTGTTTTTCTATGGCGATCTTGTCCAAAAAAGATTCTATTTTCTGGATAGGCATCGATTGTGTGTGCTGAGAAAACTGCCTCCAGTGAGCTGACACTTCCAGCGCTTTACCGCTCTCCAGAGCTTGACGAGCTATGGTAACGCCGTTTGCGATGTTATTTACTTTGCCGCAAACGTATAACGCACAGGCGGTATTAAGGACGAGGGTGTCCGCTACAGCGCCTTGGTTGCCGCGGAAAGCATCTATTAAGATAGCGGCATTCTCAGGTGCAGTGCCTCCACGAAGGTCGTCAATGGTGCAACGTGGCAACCCCAACGCATCTGTATCGATATCGAGAGTATGAAGGGCTCCATCTCTGATTTCATAGGCTGTCAGCTGACCAAAAGGGGCGAGTTCATCAATGCCGTTGCAACTAAAAATCAACGCTCGTTTGATCACCCCGAGTTTCAGTACGGCCTCTGCGATTAGTTTTTGGGTAGTATTGTTTGCCGTGCCAATAAGAGCATAGGATGGTTTTGTAGGGTTGAGAAGAGGACCTAGCAAGTTAAAGATGTTGGGAATCTTAAGCGATTGGCGGATGGGAGCGATCTTCTTAAAGGCAGGATGATAGTTTGGGGCAAAGAGAAAGCCGATACCTACTTCCGCAACACAGCGCTGCAGCTGCTCCGGTGGCATCGCGATATCGATTCCTAATGCTTCCAATACATCAGCACCTCCACAACGACTAGAGGCAGCTCGATTGCCACTTTTGGCTACTATGAGGCCGCAGGCAGCGGCAAGGATCGCTGTGCCTGTCGAGATGTTGACAGTGTTGGCGCCGTCGCCACCAGTGCCTGCAATCTCAAGAACAGGGGAGTCCAGGGTGATGTTTTGTGCCATACGCAAAAATGCGCTAGCCATTCCAGCAAGCTCTTCAGCCGTCTCGCCGCGATAACGCATCAATGCCAACAGTGCGGCAGCTTGGCTCGGATCGGCACCTGCAACTAGGGTCGCGGCTAGCGACTCCGCTTCCATTTGTGTCAGGCAAGCTCCTGACATGACTTTCTTCAGATATGAACTGAGCATAGGGGATCTCCATGT
>CAMFKD010000227.1 GCA_945957095.1 uncultured Chlamydiae bacterium | reverse complement strand
TCTCTGTGTTCTCTGTGCACTCTGTGGTAATAATTTCAGCGCAAACGACTGTCTTTTTCATCGTTCATATCATTTGATCATTCAAATCATGTACATGTTCACCTATGTCTCCATTCGAGCCCGTGCCCGATTTATGGACTTCGGGCTCAGGCACGCACACGGACTCGTTTACGAAAAGAGCTGCAACGTACCTGATTTTAAGGAAGCTTAAAGGTGACCTTATCGTGTTCGCGGCTGCGGACGATGAGGGTGAGGCGTGTAGTAGAAATGAGTTTCTGCTGTTCATCGACAATGGTGATCTCCCACAACTGCGTTGTCCGCCCTAGGTGCACTGGCTTAGCAGTACCGGTGACATAGCCGCTCTGAGCCATCTTGATGTGATGGGTTTCGATATTAATACCTAAGCAATACTCTTTAGCGACATCAAGGCACAACAACCCCGCTGTGCTGCCAATGGTCTCAGCTAAAACGCAAGAAGCCCCACCATGAAGGATGCCATATGGCTGATGCGTACGGTGGTCAACAGGCATACGCGCCGACAAATAGTCATCTCCGACATCGCAAAAAACGATACCGAGATAACCGATCATGCAGTGATGCCCCCAAGAGTTGATGGCTTCGAGGTCCATCTTGGTCTTCCAAATCGCCATGATTTATCTCTTCAATGATAGAATTTCTGTCCGTTGCGCGCCATCTCCAGGAGTCTATCGCATGGAGCATAGCGAATGCCATAACTCTTGGTAAATACCTCAAGCTGGCTAACAATGTGACCGATACCGACACTATCAGCATAGCGCAATAGCCCCCCTCGGAATGGCGGAAAGCCCGTTCCCATCACCATTGCGAGGTCTAGGTAGGCTGGGTTGGCGACGACGCCCTCCTCCAAACACCTAGCCGCTTCATTCACCATGAGGAAGAGACAACGCTCCAGAATGACCTGGTCGCTGATATCACTGGTCGTACCTTCATGCTTCTTGATCAGCTTTTCGATACGCTTATTAGGCGTGCTGTCCTTGCCGCTGTAGACATAGAACCCCTTGCCTACCTTACGGCCAAAGAGCCCTTCGTTGTACATTTCTGTCGCCAGCTCCGACACCTTCATGCGCTCACCATAGGCGGCTTCAAAGCTCTTTCCAACCTTATATGTGACGTCATTACCTATTTCGTCAGCGAGGAGAAAGGGACCCATGGGCATGCCGAAATCAAGCATCACCTTTTCTAATCGCGCCATCTCTATGCCTTCCTGCAACAAGAATAAGCCTTCGCCTACCCCTGGGACGACAATGCGGTTAACGAGGAATCCTGCTACGTCTTTGACGACAAGCGGCGTCTTATCAAGCTCCTTACACAAGGCGACAACAGTTGCAACGGTCTGTGGCGACGTTTGGGCTCCTGGCACCACCTCAACGAGAGGCATACGAGGAACGGGATTGAAGAAGTGCATGCCAATGAACCTTTCCGGGTGCTGTAACGCCTTAGCCAGCTCTGTCACGGACAGAGATGAGGTGTTAGTGGCGATGATGGTCTCTGGTGAGATGTGCTGTTCGAGCTCTGCCAGCAGCTTCTTCTTAAATTCGATGTCTTCCAAAGCTGCCTCGATGACGATATCGACGTTGCCAAATCCGCTGAAATCGGTGGTACCGCTGACACCGTGAAACTTCAGGTTAGCGGCATCGGGCTTTAGCTTGCGCAGTTTCTTAACGTACAGGTCATAGGTATCATGGATAGTACCATATCCCTTAGCCACCATCTGATCGTCTGCTTCCTTGAAGCGGACAGCGATATCGTGATAGCTCAACAGCCAGATGATGCCTGCCCCCATAGTGCCAGCGCCTAATACGCCCGCGTGATGGATAGGCTCAGCCTTCACATCTGCAGTAGTGCCAGGATCTTTCTTAACAGATTCTTGAGCAAAGAAAAGCGCAACAAGATTAGGTGCCTGAGCAAAAGCAACCCTCATGCTCTCAGTAAAGATCTCGCGTTCACGTCGCAGCCCCTGCTCTAGTGACAACCCCGCCGTTTCCCTGAGAGTTTTTAATGCGGCAAAAGGTGCGGTATAGAAGCCTTTCGTCTTCTTGAACACTTGCTTTTCAGCCTGGCTAAGCAACAGGCGGCGCCCTAAGGGGTTCTTCTCGAGCAACCAGGTCGACAGCCATGGTCTCTTTCGTCGCTTTAGCACTTCTTTGCGTCCCTTCTTTGTGAAGATATCGTGAGCAAAAGCGATAGCTTCCTCACGCGCAAAAGGCCACGGTACGACGCGGTCGACAAGATGCACTTTGTAAGCGTCCTTAGCTTTGTATCTCTTACCAGTCAAGATCATGGTCAACGCTTCTTGTAGACCAATCAGCCTAGGGGTCCTCTGTGTCCCTCCCCAGCCAGGCATGATGCCCAACGTCACTTCCGGCAAAGCAATGGCTGTCTTAGGGTGGTCCGTCGCAATGCGATAGGTGAAGGCAAGAGATAGCTCGGTCCCCCCACCCAAACACACGCCATTAATCAGGGCTATCGTCGGAAATGGCAACGCTGCGATGGCATTGAGAAGACTGTGGCCTTTGTCGACCAACACTTCGCCCTTTTCAGGCTCCACAAAAGTTCTGCCAATCTCTTTCAGATCAGCACCAGCGACAAAACAGCCTTCTTTGGAACTAGCTAAAATCATCGCTTTGATGTCATGTCTCTCTGCTAGACGATGAACGATGGCCTCCAACTCATCAACGGTGGACGACTTCATGGTATTGAGCGGCTCACTGGTGTCATTGAATGTGATGAAAGCAATGCCTTCCTGATCGACCTCTAAGTTGAAAACTGATGTCATTCTGTCACCTCCACAGCCATCGCCTGCCCTTGTCCACCCCCTACGCACAACGTTGCCAGCCCAAGCGTCTGATTGCGACGTCGCAGTTCCTTTAACAGTGTGAGGACGAGACGTGTTCCAGAAGCGCCTAATGGATGACCTAACGCAATGGCACCGCCATTGACGTTGAGGATCTCCATATCGATTTCTCCTAAGGGAGCAGAGCGGCCTAGCTCGCGCTCCGCAAAGACCTCGGATGCCATCGCCTTGACGACAGCGAGAACTTGAGCGGCAAAGGCTTCATTGATTTCAATCAGGTCAAAATCAGCTAGCTGCATGCCAGTGGTCTCTAAGAGCTTGGCTGTAGCGAAAGCTGGTCCTAGTCCCATCCGAGACGGCTGTAAGCCAGCAGCCGCGTAAGCACGAATGTAGCCAATAGGCTTTAACCCTCGGCGGTGGGCTTCGCTCTCCGACATCAGCAAGACAGCGGCAGCACCATCGGTGATCTGGCTGGCATTGCCGGCCGTCACAGTCCCTGCCAAGCGGTCGAAAACGGGAGAAAGCGCTGCCAATGCCTGTATTGTTGTGTTGTCGCGTATGCCGTCATCGTCATTTTGCAGCTGACGGTACTTCGGAGGTAGCGCGACCGGAGCGATCTCCTCAGCAAACCGGCCCGCGGCTCTAGCACGCGCGGCGCGCTGTTGGCTCGTTAAAGCAAAACGATCTTGCTCTTCACGCGTCACCCCAAACTCCCTAACTAACACTTCAGCGGTCTGCCCCATATTCAACCCACATAAGGGGTCGTCAAGACCAGGAACCTGTGGTTTGAAGAGGGAAGGCCGTATGGTCAGCAATGTACGCAATCGCTGCCACCACCCTTTAGACTTGTTCATGCGCCGTAGGAAATGTCGCATCGCATCGGGGAATAAGATTGGCACGTGGCTCATAGATTCCATTCCACCAGCCACCATCACTTTGCCATGACCTTGCAAGATCTTATCGCAGGCAATCGCAATTGCTTCCATTCCAGAAGCACAGTTACGACCAGCAGTGATCGCCGGCACAGTAACTGGCAACCCGCCTTTGACAGCGACGACA
>CAMFKD010000226.1 GCA_945957095.1 uncultured Chlamydiae bacterium | reverse complement strand
GTCAAATAGAATGGGAATTGCTAGTCAAAATGTGAAATGAGAGATTATCTACAACCGCAGCAGCCACAACTCCAGCAGCTTCTGCAGCCTGAGCCGCAGCAGCCGCGGCAGCAGAATTGCGCTTTGGTCTGGCCATATGGGCGATCGCTGGACCATCCTGATGACCAAGGGGAGGAGTAATAGCCACAGTTGGGTTGGCAAAAGCCGAGGCAAGGGTAGTAACAGGGGTCTAAGTACCAGCAGCACGGTTGGGGATAGTTGCAGCAGGGTGGTGGGGAGCAGGAGCAGACGTTGATGGTGCAAGACCATTCGGGGTAGCAGCAGACTTGTTGCTGAGTTTGCTGGCAACAGTTGTTTTGCTGCCAAAAGTATTGATCGTTGTTAGGTTTTGAGAGCTGTTTGCCGGGGAGCTGTCTTTGATTTCTAGGCGGTGTCTGTGCTTGTTGTGTCATCTGCTTTTTGGGAGGCGTTTGTTGCGTGTTGGTGTAGCGCTGCTGCCTTGGTTGAGAATCATAAGATGACGTGGGATATTGAGGGATTGGATTGTATTGACCCGCTGTCAACAAAGAAGCGGATACCATGGCTAGCAGAAACATGATCTTTTTCATTTTCTTCCCCCAGGCTGCTTTTATGTAACTGCTCAAAAAGTCCTGGCGCGCTGATCTTCTGCGCTGGCCATTCTGGGTGTTTCGCTCCTCAGAAATAGCTGACGCTATTCCTTCGTCGCGAAACGTCCAGACTGTCTCTGCTCGCTAGGTTATCACGTGCCAGGACTTTTTTTAGAACCTACGCTTTTATCTGCATGTTATGCGCCTGACAATTACCTGTACAGAAGGATATGTAAAGATATTTTAGTGAATTGAAAATTAAATATTTATATTTATTCGGCTAAATCAGCCGCTTCGGGAAGGCCTGTTTCGCGAGCCCAAATTTTAATGGCGGCTTGGACTAACAAGTCGGTTTCTGGGGTACCGGTCGTTTTATGGTAGAGCTTTCTCAAGAGATTGATGTCTGGGGGTTGTGGCTGTGGTGTGCGATGGCGGTCTAGATAGGTAGTAAGAATAGAGAGTCTCACTTCCTGGGTGCGGGTTCCTTTGATGGCACTGGCCAATGCTCTGGCGGGTGTATCGCCTATTATAGGGAGTAATTGCAGGTAGAGAACTCCTAACTCCATGCCGTTGGCATTAGCAATGGTGCAATTGCCTATTTTTTGCGCCTTTTGTGGCAAGTAGCCGATCGGTATTTGGTCTAGCTTTTCGAGTTGTGAAACTAAATAGGTTACATCTTTAGAAAGCGCTTTTCCAGGTAAACAGGCATCGAGAACCTTGAGGAGCATATCAGGTCTACCCATCCTGAACATTTTGACCCCTGGACGCATCGAAGAGTAGGCACCTCTGTTAGATACCGCAAGAATACCATTGACGATCGCAAGCCCTATAGCATGGCCACGCCAACCTGTTAGGATCGCTATAGGATCCCCGCTAACAATTTTCCCATAGAGTTCACTGATGTGAGTTGGAAAATCGTCTTCAAAGGCTTCTTTAGTCAAATTCAGAATTTGAATGATTTGGTCGTTTGTGAGTTTTTCAGCTTCTTGACGGTTGGCTATGGAGATTTTAGATAAAATACTCATCCACAATGGACGATCAGGGGTTTGTAGGTCATTATAGATCTTATGGTAGAATTTGCTGATGGATTCCAGTACGGTATGTGCGGAGAGTGCATAGCCAAATCCCTCCGTGTCTATGGTTTTGCCTTGCAGTTCTGTGTTACCACCTATTCCAAAGTTAAGAGACAGCAGCTTTCGTTCCATGAGTTCTTCTGAAACACCTTTACCGCGTTCGTTGTCAGCCTGACTTAAGAGTGCTAAGATTCTATCTTCATGGTCTTGTGTGGAGCAGAGAAATCCAACGAAAGGTGTAACGTCATCATGGCTAATAAGAGAGAGATCGGGATTGTGCTCAAGGAGCTTGACCAAGGTATCATGGAGCTCTGACCCTGTGCCAAAGACGGCGAGATGGAGAGCGGAGCGTTGATTGATGTCGATAGCATCTACTGCGGCTCCTCGCCAAAGCAGCGCTTCGACTGCTTTAGGTTGGCGATAGAAGGCGCAGACGTGCAATGCTGTCTGTTGGTCGACATCGCGAGCTTCGATGTCTGCTCCGGCTTCGAGTAATGCTCCAATGACCTCGCTGCTTCCCGCTTCACTGGCATAGTGCAGTGCGGTTGCTTTAAGCTTATCTCTGGCTTTCACATCGGCGCCATGGCTAATGAGTATCCTTGCAACCTCTAGGAGTGGTGTTCCTGCAGCGAGCATTAATGCAGTTTGTTCTTTATCGTTCTTGAGCTCTAGGCTGGCGTGATGTTCCAAGAGTTTAGTAACTAGGGCAGGATCACCCCATGCTGCTGCTAGATGTAAGGCTGTGTCTCCGTTGGCATTTTGCACGTTAGGGTCGATGCCGAGGAAAAGGAGCTGTGATGCTATCTCTATGCGTTCAGGCGATTCAGAGGGACATGCACAGACCAAATGCAGGGGAGTGCTACCATCGGACATGGTGATGCTCCTATCCAGATAGGGCGCGATTTCCTTAGCAAAGGCCCAGTCGCCAGAGGTACAAGCTTCGGAAAAAAGCATAAAAAGTTCTAGCCGAACAGTTGGGAAGACTGGGCTTGTGGCTAGAGCCTGTAGGATCGTATGGCGTTGGTGCGCAAGTCCCGGGGGCATTAAAGAAATCGCGCAGAGGCCGAGGGTTGGATTGGTGGCCATCCAGTCGCGGTCCGACATGGCTTTAACAAAAGCTTGGATAGCTTGTTCTGAGGTGGGGTGGACTAGCTGTTCTCTGATAGAATCGGTGTCGCTGTCTATTAATCGTTGGTAGGTGGCGGAGTCTTCCCAGTTTGGTGGCGTATCAGCTGCTGATTGCATGATAGACCTCATATAAAAGTAAGAGCTAAATTTATTATATATTAATTATAATAAAATGAAAAATTTTATATGTCTATTATGGATTATTTTTAAATAATGGACATGGACGTAATGGACGACATGGACATGATAGTATATGTTCATGGGGTAGTTTTTTCGTGCCCGCGCCCGTGTGCGTGCCCGTGCCCGATTTATGGACTCCGGGCTCGGGCACGAATCGGAATATAGGTGAACATGTACGGACATGATGGATTTAGTCTATTTTGTCCATGGAGTCCATTACGTCCATGTCCATCGTCCATAACGGCAAGCTTGCACTCTCAAAAGTTCGGCTATTTCTCACTGTTTGGGATGATGAGGACCTTTCCTGTGGTCATTTCCTTTTGATAGGCTTCTAGTGCCGCGCTAGCCTGTTCCAAAGGCACCTTGGCGTGAATAGCTGTGTGGAAAGTGCCTTTGGCGAGGAGCCTTTGGACGCTATTAGTTACCTGATAACGACCCCAAAAGCTGAGTTGGGTGATCCATGAGTACAAGAAAAAGCCCGCGACGATTTTCTCTTGAAAGATGAGGCCTAGTGGACTGATATCAGCGCAGGGAATACCGGAAAGGGCGCCATAGACAAGTACTTTGGATTTGGGGGGCATTGCATTTAAGATGAGGCCCGTCATAGGTCCTGCAACCGCCTCAAAGGCCATCGTTGCTTTCAGCTTCTTTGCTTCATTTTGTAAGTCTTTTTCAAACGTTTTGGATTCGGAATTGAGGATGATGTGGCCTCCTAAAGATCGCAGGAGCTCTTCTTGATCTTTCCTTCTGACAATATGGATAACGGGGATGCCTCGTTCATTGGCCAAAGCCAGGACCATGCGTCCTACCTGGCTAGCAGCAGCTGTTTGGATGATGGCGGCATGGCCTTCCTTGACTGCTGTCTCGACCATGCCTACAGCGGTAAGGGGATTGACTGTCTCTTATACACATCTCCGAGCCCACGAGACGTAGAGGAATCGCGGT
>CAMFKD010000225.1 GCA_945957095.1 uncultured Chlamydiae bacterium | reverse complement strand
TCTGATCCCTTTCACAACGAGACTGATGGCAAACAGGCCGCATCTTCACCATCTGATTCCTTTAAAACATTGCTTTTAATGGTCAGTGACCTGCCTTATCCAGGTAGCATTGGTGGTACTCTTCAGCTTCGTAGAAGGGGCCTGCTGCGACGATCTCCGTGACGATAGGAAGACGATGTCGCTTTGCTTCACCTTGCAACGCCAACTCTGCGGCATGCTTTTGTTCCAGATCATAATAGAAGATCATGCTCCGATATTGCGTTCCGATATCCGGGCCTGCTCGATTGGGTGTTGTCGGGTTGTGTAGTGACCAAAAGAGGGTCAGCAACTCTTCATAAGTCACACGAGTTGGGTCGTATCCCACTTCTACCGCTTCGGCATGTCCAGTGGTCCCTGTGCAGACTTGCCGATATGTCGGATGTGGGGTTGTGCCGCCCGAATAGCCGACGCGGGTGGATGTGACACCTTTTTGTTTCTTAAAGGCTGCTTCGATGCCCCAAAAACAGCCGGCCGCAAAACGTGCGTGTTTTGTCACCATAGTTCGATCTCCACTCTTATCTCTTTTATTTTGTGGTGTGAAGATAGTTAATTAAAAATAGGTGATTAAATTATTTTATTGGTTGTATAATAGTGTTGTAGTTTGTGTATATAATTTTAAATGAGTTGGCGAGCTATGTCAAACGGAAATAGTCCAATTGGTGGTTCTAGGGAATCAGAACGTCTGGGATCAGGGGGGACCCCACCTTCCAATTCTCCCTTTAGAGATACGGGCAAGACCAGCGATAACAAGGTGGTCAGGTGGTTGCAGGCGATGCACCGAGGGGCCAAAGATGCCTCTTACCTCTTGTATCTAAAGAAAGATTTGCCTGATGCAACGAAGTATGCAGATCCAACCAAGCGCGGAGGCGATCCCTGGCACGCCAGGTGGGTCGGGATAGCACTTGGTGTCATTCCCTATACGGCTTTGCCTTATCTGATCGGCCGTGGCGTCAGATATCTCTATCTAGAGGGCAAAAGAGAGTATACAGCTCGTCACACAGACGACGATCATCTTCCAGTGACACCAGGTCGTACAGGAGGTAGTGATTCTGAATTGACATTTGTCAAGCCTGATACAGGATATGGTGCTCAGGTTTTAGTAGGAGCGAAGCCTGGTCCAGACACGAGCACTCTAAGTCAAGAGGGGAGCCCACCGTTCCCAACAGCAAGGGACTCAACACGGTCGAGCCAAAGAAGTAGTTCGCAGGACACTGATCCGGATGATTTAAGTAGTGAAGAGGATCTACCGAGTGAGGAAGAACGAGGAGTATCTCAAAATAGATCATCAAGGGATAATGAAGAATGGCACGAGGTTACATTTGACCCGCTGCAGGAAGGTAAACCTGCTCCCCCTTCGTCATCATCGTCAACAGCAAGTCGTTTGTCCTCGACTGATGAACGATTGGAGATGGTTCCTGTTGAGGAGCCACCTCACACCGATGTTCTTAATGACGCTCTTAAGGCAGTAGCTTCGCGAAACTCAACCACTACATCTAGTAGTAGTCTTTCTAGATCGTCATCTGAGCAAGCAACATCACGTGCTTCTTCTTCTCAGAGTCCTGAGGCGCAGCAAGCACGACAGCTTTTAGCTGGGATAAAAAAATATGACAGGCCTGATTCAAAGGCAATAGAGTTGAAGGATGGCCAAGGGCAATCTGTCTATTACAATAAGAGGGCATTAGCAAAGGCGCTCTATAAACTGTTACCCGATGACAGCAGGGAGGGTCTGGGATGGCACTTAGGCCAAAGCGAAACGAGTAGATGGTTGCGTGGGACGATATCATTGGTTGATGAGAGGGTAGATTGGTTGATGGGTGCTGTCTTTCCAGAAGGTACCCCTAGAACGACCGAATCCCTAGAGTCTACAATTGAGGAGTTGCTGAAGCCGAATACCAGTCCTGCGACTAGACAAGATATCCTCATGCATCGCTCAAAAAGGCTTGCTTCACCCGGCTTCTTGATTTCTCAGGATTCTCAATCGATCATGTTGGGAGATCAACGTCTTGCCATCATAGATCCTACTGTTGGCCCTGATCAGGTTCAAAGAGGTCGGGCAGTTGCATTAGAGGCTCCTGATGGCCGTATACACTATTTGGATCGCGAGTCTTTGATCAGAACCGCATTAAGCAAATTGACTGAAGAACAAAGAAGCATCTTGGAAGCAAGCCGAGAACAACGCTCTATGACACTAGAGACGTTTAATGACTGCCTTATCTATCATCTCTGCAATACTGGTGGTGGAGAGACTCGAAACCGCCTGTACACGAATTTAGCAGCACTCGATGAAGCTAGGATCTATGATACGACAAACTGTAAGCCTTTTAAAACTCTTTGCGAGAAGATGATTGAGCGTGATTTGGAACTTGTTTGGTCTGTGCAACCCGAAGCAACAGGATTACGCGAACAGATTGGTTATTTTTTTGGTGAGATTTCGGAAGAGCTGAAGGGAAATAGCTCGTCTTCTTCTGTGTCACGAGAAGAGCTAGAAATGCGAACATTACTGGGCTATTTTCCCAATAGTCGAACAGACTTTGGACAAGGGGATAGTGGAAGTTACGAGCCCTATGCATACTACCGACGAGAGCTGGGGGTAGGTAAGGAGGGTGGTCCTCTTGACCAAGTGGTAAAAGATTACGCTAGAGTGATCAATATCGCTGGCATTGAAAAGGTTCCATTAAACATGCAACTCCAGGCTACTATTATACATATCAGGAGCTTACTGATGGCAGATCCTGTGGCAAGCGAGTTGGCAAAGACTCCTGAAGGGCGGCAACAACTAGAGGAGATGATCCATCTGGCTTTGACGGTCTCGATTCAGAGTTATGATGCTCCAGAACTAGCGATGGTGCGTGAACAGTATACTCATAGGGATCCCATGTTAGATGTAACAGGAGATGGACAACCAAAGGGTGTCGCATTTCGTGTTCAAGAAGGCTGTATTCGTGTAGAAGTCACTCAAGGGATCAATATCATCACACCAGAACATCGTCAGATTCCGCTTGCCCATCAAGCTTATGTCAGAACGGCTGTGATTGGTCCTAAGCGGTTTGCACAGCGTCTTCCTACTAAGTTAGTAAACCCTAGCCAGTAGGGGAATGGACTCAATGGACGTAATAGACCCAATGGACAAAATCAGATAGTAATTCTGTCTAGCAGCTTTGTCCATTGGGTCTATTACGTCCATTCCCCTTTCCGTTGCTGTCGTTATCTCGGTTGTTTTTGCGCATGTGGTACATGCGCTCGGTGAAACCACCTTTTTCCAAAAAAGAGTTCGATTGCGCTGTCATTTGCCTGTCTAGTAAGTAGCTGGCTATGCCGATCAAGGTATGGGCGGCATTAGCCGCTACTTCAGCTAAGGGGCGCTTGTCGCGCTGGCTAACCGCGTTGATCCATTGTGCGACTTGCTCTACATTGCGACAGCGAGCTTTCGAGAGCTCTTTACGGTGAGGATCGTTATGGTTCCATAACACTAACCCATTGTGAGTCAAGAAGTTTTCGTAATCTCTCAGCAGCTCTTCTTGGCTGGCTCTGGCAATGCTGGTGAGCTTCATCTCAATCTTACTTGATGTGGCGGAAGCTTGGCTTCCTTCGACGATGTTTTGGACTCCAGAGCGTGCCGCTTGCACCATCTGGTCATGGGTGCGGGGGGGCGCCTAACGAAGCGGTCGCAGAAACGAACCGTGAGATCCTAAACGAGCTGAGCAATCTGAAAGGAGAGCAACGAACGATAGCCCCCATGTTTTGGGATTAAGGTCATGTTAGTCTCCTGGCAGTTCTTTGAAGAGGTATTTTGTCCCATCAAGAACTTTTTTCTCAAGAAAAAAGTTAGGTCAGATGAAGCAAGGGAAGGAGAATGGACGATGGACAGCATGGACGCAATGGACCTAATGAGGTAATTGCAGAAGTCCATTTTGG
>CAMFKD010000224.1 GCA_945957095.1 uncultured Chlamydiae bacterium | reverse complement strand
CCTCTGTGTAACCCTCCCCATTCCCCTCTCCCGTTTGCGTCTTAGCGCCTCTGCACTCTTTGCGTTAATCTGATCCCTCTCACAATGAGACTGATGGCAAACAGGTCGCATCTTCACCATCTGATCCCTTTGAAAAATTGCTTTTAATAGTTAGCCACCTGCCTCCCCCCGCTTGCGGAAAATAGGAGCTTCTGGGTAATAGGGGAATGAGGGGAGGGGAGCATGGATATGACATCTTCTGGCGACGTGTGGTGGCCTCGGCCGACCATGGAAGTGCTGACGAGCGCTCGTGACATCATGATGAGGCAGCACTTGACCGGGCAGGCTTCCTTCATGAAAAAGCTGCATACACGTGTTCTCACGGTGTCTTCGATTGGTTTGGCTTGTATTGAAGCATCTATTCATAGCTCAATTGGAACGACCTTATTAGCCGTATCCGGATTAAAATCAGTAACTTGCCTTGTTCTACAAGGCACTTTCGTCGCTGTCTGGGCCTTTATCGGCTGGCTATCTGGCCAAGCATTGGTTAAGTCACCGTTGCAGTGGGTTTCGTTTGGTGTGCTTCAGGCAACCTTAGGCTTTCATGATCCCAGACATTGGTTGGCACAGTGGCAGTTGTGGGGACGTATTCTGCATACGATGGGAGCATTTGCTAATAGTGCTGCGGCATTCGGCAGTAGGCTTTCTAATAACGTTGAAGCGATTGCGGGTTGGGAAAAAGTCGTCATGCACTTTAAGAGAGCAGCGCACCTATCGCTCTTTGCAATCTCTTGCTTTAGAATCAGCGCATTACTTCCCGCTAAGGTAGTACACCGCTATGGCAGGATTGTAGAACCCTGGCCATTGGTATTAACTCCCTCAGAGCGGGTCGTCCGATACGTCCGGAAACATAAAGTTCTGGCAGCTGTATCGGCTGTTGCCGCAATGGTCCTTGTAGGACATCTGCTGATGAACGGTAGAGAAGAGCGTAATCAGCAGGTTGTGGTCGGAGCTAATCAAGCTGGCGCAATCGCATGGAATGTGACTAAGGTGGCTGGAGGCTCTGCTTACTTCGTGTTAGATAATACTGTCGGTTTTGCTTGGCGTTGGATTTTTGACTCGCCTAATGAAAGAACAAGAAACTATGCCGCAGAAACAATCGTTAAGTTGGGTGATCGGCTACCTGCAATGACAGCATCCGTGAACAAATTAACGGATGCCCTAACGAATGTGCTAGCGGAATTCGTCAATCACACGCAACTAAGACGTAGCTTATCAAAAAATCCTGGCCCGTGATGATCTAGCGAGAAGCTACATTAAGGCATTCGGCAAAACCGCACTATTGCCACGGCATTTAATATAGCCATAGGAAGAACTAGGGCTAGCCAGGGATCAAGCAACTGGCTTTGTGTCAGGGTATGGCCCATGCTCAGCAACACCGTTAGAGTGAACAGCGAGAACATGCTAAAGCAGAAAAGGACAAAAACCCTAAGAGGACGGCGATGCGGAACGCAGAAAGGCGCCGGCGCTAGCAAAGCAATGACACATAACCACGGCATGACCGTCTTTTTATAAAATGCCGCCTGTATTTGCGCTCCAGTATAGGTGACCTCTCCGTCGATCGATGGCAAGCGCTCCCACAACTGCGTTAGGGAGCGTTCGCTTGGAAGGATAACCGTTTCGGCAATTTCTTCTTGAGAAAACACCATCCCTGTTAATGCCAGCTGTTCGTAAAAGGCTGCGGGAACTAGGCTACCATCCGCCGCCCTGGTAAGGTGCTCAACATGAAAAGCTGTTGGCGGAGTACCGTCAGGTTTCAGACTGCTAATCCGGTAAATATCATCTAAAGAACGTATCCAAAAAGCATTGACGAAAAGATGTTTAGAACGGTCGTAGGCAAGATAGAGAAGGCGGCTGCCATCGGCGAGGTTGAGGTGATGAACCGTGCGCTTATCTTCTCTTTTGGTATTGAGGGAATACTGGTCTTCGATGGTATTAGTCCACTGCGTCGCTTTTGGAACAAGATATTCGATATTCAGATACATCGCTCCCATAGCTGCGAAAGCTACCCACATAAAAGGTAGCAGAAGGCGCGGTGTCGAGATCCCTGAAGCACGCATGGCGACTAGCTCTTGCCGCAGGTTAGACTGGCATAAAGTCTTCAGACCCGCAACGAGAAGCGCAAAAGGGAGCAAGATATCTAGGCGATGGACAAAGGTATAGAAATAATAAAGAGATAAGTCGTGAAAACTGAGTCGCATCGCACTAGCTCTGCTCGTATAGTCGATGAGGATATAGAGACCAAAGAGGCAGCTGAGGACTAAGGCGAAAACCTTCACGATCTCTTTGAGGTAGTAACGATGAAGGATTGTCGGTTTCACGATGTGCGCCCTTGGCTGATACGTGTTAACGCGCGACAGCAGAAGGTGATAATGATCACATGAGGCAACAGATAGAGGGTCATAGCTGTGTAAAACCGATCGTGCAGCCCTTTCGCAGCAAAGAAGCAGACGAGATAAAGAGTAGCAAGGCCAATGACCCAAATAATGCCATTCTGAACTTGCCTAGGAGAGACATGCATGCCAAAAGCCAACCCCATCAAAGTAAAGGTAAAGACGGCAAAGCCTAACGACAAACGCCTAGCGATCTCGGAATAACACGCCTCCAACTTCTTTTTGTAGCGTTTCATCTGCTGCGGGTTTCCTTCCGCTTTCGCCTGCGCTAACTGCTGACGATACTCAGATGCACGTTGGTTGAGAAGCGGCATCTTGAGATGGTCATCGTTAGGCTTCCAAGCTCCGCTACCCATCAGCAGTGATAGATCCAGCGTAGGTAAGATCACGCTTTCGGCATTGTCGACGATCAAATCATCGTGAGCATTTTCATCGGCACTGCGTAGCGTAGAGATGAACGTGACATGCTCCGCATTCAAGGCTGAAGAAGAAGAGGTGAGATGCTTGGCGAGGAGCATATCGATATGATTGCTGCGGTTATTGTAACTAGCGATGACGAGGTCGTTGGCATCTTCACCCGACTTCAAACCACCAGCCGCATGGGCATAGATACCCTTCATGCGCGTGAGCTTCTCATTTTGCAGTAGAACCAATGGATTCAAAGCCTTGACATCACGGCGAAGCATCCGTTTCATCAGATGGGAATGAGTCGCCATCTCGGAGATGATGTAAAAGTTGCCGATGCTAAGGAGTGCCGCCATCAACAACAGCGGGGCAGCGACGTGTGCTAGGCTATAGCCGCACGCACGCAACGCTGTGAGCTCGTAGGTGCCCGATAGCCTTTGCATCAGGATGACAGTAGAGATCAGCGCTGAGATAGGGATGGCGATGGGAAGGACATAGGGGATCTGGTAGACGATAAATCGCAACACATAAGGACCTGTGGCACCTAACGCAGCGAACTGCGCCAGCTCATCCATGCGTATGGTGAGTAAGATCGCAATGAAAGAAAAGACACATAGCACCAGGACATTGAGGTATTGTCCAAGTAGAAAGCGCCAGATAGTAGGCATAAGATAATAACCGAGTCCGTTAAAACCTATAAGGATACAAGAATCAGACGTTTTGCTACAATGTCTCAATGATGTCTCTTGTTTCTATTGTGACCCAGTTTCTTCATCAGCGGCTCGACCCGATGCGGCCATTACTATTGGCGTTATCTGGGGGACCCGATTCGCTTGCGCTATTTCATGCCTTGCTAGAGATCCGCAAGAAGAAAGATTTGACCCTACATGTCGCTCACGTTGACCATCGCTGGAGAGCTGAGAGCGCTGCTGAAGCGGCCCAGCTCCAGCAGCTATGCGATCGCCTCGAAATACCTTTCCATCTACATGTCCTGGAGCAAGGAAAACCAGCCTTGTTCACCTTTTCAGGCAGAATTTCGGCCAGGCGAGGGGTCTCAGATGCCTCAGCCGACGACGAGGGAATAGCGTCAGCTATTGCTGAGGAGACGGATGCGGTAGATG
>CAMFKD010000223.1 GCA_945957095.1 uncultured Chlamydiae bacterium | reverse complement strand
CCTCTCTGTGCGCTCTGTGTTCTCTGTGGTAAAAATTTTAGCGGGAACTGCTGATCGTTGTATCATTTTCATCGTTAACTTTATTTTTAAATTTGCATTATCAAGGAAGTTCGCAACGCTAGTTTCCTTTTATTTGTTTCCATTAAATATACATTATTGTGTTGTAAAGTTATTTGAATAATAATTAAAAGTCAAATAAACTAAATATTGAGATGTGTTAATTGAAATAAAATGAGGTTGCTATGTTAAATCCATCTTTCGAGCCAATTGGTGAGTCACGAGAGCCAGGAGCTACGCAACCTATCCCGCCTATTTCTAGCGCGTCATCCTCATCCGCTCCAGTAACGGATACAGCAGCGAGCCTTCTTGGTGGTATGAGCACTCAGCCATTGACTTCTCGAGGTGCGGGGCCATCTATGCCTCTCCCACGAGAAGGGTCTCCGATTACTTCTTCTATTGCTACCGGAGCTGGCATCACGCCAGGCCAGGCACCTATAGATAGGGAGCATCTGGTGAAACGTTTAAAGAGGGCTAATTTGTGGAGAGAGAACGAACAAGAAGTGGCTGATAGCTTTGAGAAAGATGCGACATTGACTCACTTGATCAGACCAAGCAGCACAGGAGAAGCATTTACCTTGACCTTTCGTATAGGGGCGAAAGGTGAGAAAATCAAAATCAGCCAGAGCGTTGCTTACCACGTTGGTTCGTGTCAGTTTAATGTTGAGCCTAGTCGTGTGGCAGAGAAATTACAGAGGCAGAAACCTGGTAGCTTTCAGCTTGTCTTCAGGTCTGGCGGGAGAGTGGATTTGTTGCTCCGCACTTTGGATAGCATTCGGATAGTACCATTCTCAGCCGCTGAAATGGAGACCATCGATTTGGCAGGTAGACTGAGGGATGAACAGATGGCATCTCTCCAACAAAACGGACTCATCATTGGTTCTCGCCAGGATTTAGATGGCAGTGGTTTGGTTTCCGAGGCCCCCCTACATTACCGTTGCTGGCTTAGTCAGAGCAAGCCAGGCCACCTTGGCGTTGGGATGGTTAAACGCGATGAAAAGGGACAGGTCGCGGATCCGCCTCAATATGCTCTCTTTACTGTACCGATAGATGACATGTTATTGTACAGGCTTTCTCGTTACAAGGGCCACGCGATGCAACTTGAGGTATTAGCAGATCAACGTGTTGTTGCCAAAAGTCTTGCAGAGGTTGAGGATGCTCTGTTCTCCTCGCCTACTCCTTTCACGTATCGACTGTTTATTGATGAACGTTCTGGTTGGGTCATGATGCTTAGACGCGATCTAGATGGCGCCATAAGAGGGACACCGTTTCATCCTGACGGAGATTTTTGGCTTAGGTTACATCAACTGACAACGTTTGAAGGATACATGCGAGAGCAGTTTTCTGATCGTTATTTTTTTGGTTATGAGCAAGCGTACGACAGTGTTGCGAAAGGTAGTCCAGGAAGCTATGCCATCTGCCGCCCACCCTTTCTAGACAGAGAATTGATTTATGATAGTAAAGTATTAGAATTTCTGAAAAAAATGCCCGATGGTAATGTATGGAGGCGGACATTCACCATTGAAGATATAAGCAGTCCAGGCTTTTTTGACTATCTCAGAGGCTCCGATTCAGACCTTGAATATCTTAAAGACAAACACTATTACTTTGATGAGGAATCTGAGGCTTTCTCATTCTCACTGCCTGATCGTAATCAGGGAGACTTCTGCATCGTGCCAGTGTCATCGGAGCAGGGAAAGCCTTTTCCAAATCGCTTTTCGCTATTTGTCAAGCTAACAGATCCGTTTGATGATGATATGGAAGCGTACACTAATTTAGGTGATAGACCTCTAAGAGAACGCTATGCTAGGTTTGAGGTTTCGAGCGAAGAAGTAGCGGTAAAAGGTTGGTTTCCAGTGATCAGAGAGAGGTTGGCCAGTGTGGCGATGGCACCGGTAGGCGTTGAAGCGAGTTCCGATGTTGTTACCGTCAGGCGTAATGGTGTGGTATTAAACGAAGCACGTCTCATATTCATTGGAGCTCTACGTGAAATGGGAAGTGATCTTAAGAATTCAGCAACGTATCTCGAATGTCTGCAAGAATACAGGAAGCTAGCAAAAAAACTCCATCCTGACCGTGGAGGGACGGGAGAGCAATTTAAAGCTCTAGGTAGAGCGATCGACGCCTACAAACAAGTTATTGAAACAAAGGGAATGGTGGTAGAAGGCGAGGTATATCGGGTTAACGAGAAGACGATGGTGATGATTGACCAAGCGTTGCAGCAGCATTCGGGTGGTTAGAGTTGTTGGAACGCGGCAAAGAGCTCTTCTACAGTTTGCTCTCTGAGACAAGCCCCCGTAGGACAGGTGCGGAGGACAGGACAGCGCTTATCGAAAGAGCGTCCATAAGGGCAGCAGCCTTGAAAAGCGCGGTGTTGGACGCCTTCTGGTTTGTACTTCGCTGCTGCTGATGGTCCGAATAGGCTGAAAGTAGGTGTCGGTGTGGTGGCGGCTAGGTGTAGGGGCAGCGAGTCCATCGCGACAACGAGGTCGACACCACCCATCAGATTCTGCAATGCTGGTAACGACAGGCGCGGAATGACTAGACTATGAGGTAGCGCGTCAGCCAGTTTTTCCACTTCTGAACGTTCACCATCGTTACCCCAAGCCATGAGGTAGCCACATCCGCTTTCCGCTTGGACTTTCTGCAGTAACTCAAGCAATGGCTCAGGTGGTAAGCATTTGTTGCGCCAGATGGAGCCAGGGCATACTAAGACCTTTTGACGTTGGTGGAGTTGGGGGGAAGCTAGGATGTCGCGGACGATGCGTTTGTTATCGTCGTCGATCCTCAAGATGACACCGGAATCTAAAAAAGGTGTGGTGTCTCCGAAGTAGCTTTTGACAATGTGTAGGTAGTCTGAGCGAATGTTCTGTCCTGGCGGTAATCGAAAGCGCTTATTAGTTGCGAAGAGGTTGGGCCACTCTGAGACGTTGTGGTAGCTGAAGCCTACCTTATCGCGGCAAGGAGTGATTGTCGTTACCATGGCTGACTTGGTGTTGCCTTGTAGGTCGAACACAACGTCGTATTGTCCTTCTAATAACTGTTTGCGTAGAGATCCGATCTCCTGCCAAGTTCCCTTCTGCCAGATGTCGCGTCTCCAGCGCTTAATGTCTACTCTGTGGACGCGATGGATATCGGGGTGCGCTTCGGGGAGAGAGGCGCAACCTACCTCTACAACCCAGTCAACAATGGCATTGTGTTGTCTTTGCTTAAGATAAGCGACCACGGGGAAAGTATGGACGATATCGCCTAAGGATGATGTCTTGACAATCAGGACTCTCATCGACAGCACCGGTCCATCATGTGGTTACAGAGTCGGTCGAAGTCAACGTTGTGTTCGACGATGTCAATCGCTTTTTGTACCTTGCGGGCATCCTCATTGCGTATCTTGGAGACGAGAGTGGTGATCTTCACCATGGCCTCGTAGCTGCAAGTAGGGACATAGAGGAAGGGGATGTCACTCCGACGGATACGTGCTAAGGTATCTGTAGAGGGTGGCTGACGCGATGTCAACAACACGCCAATCTTGAGGCGACCCTCGTCATCAATAGCCCTGGGGTAGCGGTCGAGAATCGCGTGGATGATATCGTCCCGGCTGGCTGGTGTGATGACCAGTTCATCTTCGCTGTCCTCGTCCAGGAAGGAGCTCAGTGAACCGGCCACCAGACGTGTGGAGCGAAAATGGTAGTAGCGGTAGGCTTCGCCAGCCAGCAGCTTGGTTGAAAATAGGGTTTCAAAGTCCTCCATCGAATGTGTGCTGAGGAAGCGAGAGAAGGGGATGCAGCCGATTAAAGGGACATTAAATTCTTGCAGTGCTTTGGGGATATACTCTTGGATCATTTCGCGTTTGTCGTCTAAGACACGATTTAAGATGACGCCACGGATGGTGACGCCGTAACGACGGC
>CAMFKD010000222.1 GCA_945957095.1 uncultured Chlamydiae bacterium | reverse complement strand
GCACTCTGTGGTAGTAAATTCCTAAAGATTAGTAGTTAATATTTAGCAGAAATTGTTGCTGATCTCACTGCCTCAGTGCTGAATTATGCAACAACACCTATCATTTCTATCATTTTCTTAAGTCTTCCGCATACACAGCTTAATGCGTATGAGGTCGAGCCCATGTGCGTGCCCGTGCCCGATTTGTGAATTTTGGGCACGCACACGGGTTCGGGCTCGAATGGGGACATAGGTCAACGTATACACGGAAAGGCTTTCCCTATTTCCCAAGAATAGCTATATTTTCCCAAAAACTGTTTCAAAGGAAGCACTGCATGGCAAGAGCACATTGGGGAACACGGTTAGGTTTTATTCTAGCGGTAGCGGGATCAGCGATTGGGCTGGCTAACGTCTGGAAGTTCCCTTTCATGGTGGGCCGTCATGGTGGTTCGGCTTTTATTATCGTCTACTTGCTCGCTTTGGCGACGATTGGGTTTCCGGTTTTCGTAGCAGAGGTGTTGATCGGTCGAGATGCTCAGAGCAACCCCAAGACAGCTTTTAACAAGCTAGGAGGGAAGGGATGGGCCTATGCAGGGGCAGGGACGATCCTGACCGGTTTTATCGTGAGTGCGTTCTATAGTGCAGTAGCGGGCTGGGTATTGGGATATCTCATCGAAGCGTTGCGAGGCGGTTTTAGCACTTTGCACACAGTGGAACAGGCGTCACAGCACTTCCACACCTTAGTAGGGACATGGTGGTGGGGGTTGCTGTTTCATGTGTGCTTTATCACATTGGCTAGCGGTGTTCTATATCTTGGCGTGCGTGGAGGTATTGAACGCTGTAACAAGATCTTCATGCCAGCGCTCTTTATCTTGTTAGTGGTGTTGGTCATCCGCGGTGTCACAATGCCCAAAGGTGATGTTGGGCTGGCTTACTTACTGAGTCCCGACTGGAGTCTCATCACCCCAGGAGTGGTGCTTGCTGCTTTGGGGCAGGCTTTTTTCACCTTAAGTTTAGGGCAAGGGACCATGGTTACTTATGGCAGCTATCTAGAAAGCCGTGAGAACCTGATCAGCAGCTGCCTGCCGGCTATTGTCATGGACACCATGGCCTCTTTGCTGGCCGCTGTCGCCGTCTTCAGTATTGTCTTTGCTGTTGGCATGGAGCCTAACTCCGGTCCAGGCCTGACATTCCAGACGCTTCCTCTAGCCTTTATGCAGATTCCGCTGGGAGGCCTCTTTGCTGTCCTCTTCTTCGTCTTGATCTTCATGGCAGCGTTGACTTCGGAGATCTCAGCGATGGAGCCGACAATCGCCTACCTTACCGACGAATGGGGGTTAAAACGTCATAGCGCCGTAGTGGTGTGTGGGCTTGGAGCGATGTTGCTAGGGATTCCTTGTGCCCTATCCTATAGTTTGCTGAGCGATGTGCAGCCTTTTGGGTTCCCCATTTTGGACTTTTTTGACCATGTGGCGACACAGCTGCTGATTCCGCTAGGTGGTTTTGCGGCGATTGTGTTAGTCGGATGGGTTTGGGGTGTTGATAATGCCATAACACACTTAAAGCAAGGAGCTACCGATGTATTTAAACGCCATCGCTGGTTGACGGGCTATTTTTGGTTTTGCTTTAAATACCTCTCGCCCTTTTTAATGTTGATGATTTTCCTACATGCCCTAGGCTTTCTATTCTGATGTTATGAGTGATCGCTTTATTGAATCATCGCTGTGCCGTGAAGACGTGGCCTTCGAGGTTCCGCTCAGGCCACAATCTCTTGGCGATTTCTTGGGCCAGGACAAAGTGCGTGAGCGGCTAGAAGTCTACATCGGTGCTGCCAAGCAAAGAGGGGAGCAGTTAGGCCATTGCCTTTTCAGTGGTCCACCTGGCTTAGGCAAGACGACGCTAGCCAATATTTTGGCTAAAGCGATGGGGACTAACATTGTGGTGACCAGTGGTCCCGTCATTGAGAAAGCCGGTGATTTGGCCGGTTTGCTGACTAACTTACAGCAGGGGGATATCCTCTTCATCGACGAAATACATCGCATGTCGCGAACGATTGAAGAGTACCTCTACTCGGCTATGGAGGACTATACCTTAGATCTGATCATCGACAGTGGCCCCAGCGCGCGGAGCGTTCAGGTGAAGCTGAATAAGTTTACCCTCGTAGGCGCTACGACTCGAATGGGGTTGCTGTCAGCACCGCTGCGCTCACGCTTTGCGTTAAGCTGTCGGTTGGATTACTACCCCCCTGAGGTATTGGCTAGCATGATCATGCGTACAGCGCGCATCCTTAATCTCACCTTAGATGAGGGAGGAGCCCATGAGATTGCCCGCCGTTCCCGTGGGACGCCTCGCATCGCCAATAACCTCGTGCGCTGGGTCAGGGACTATGCGCAGATGCGCACAGATAATCGGATTGATGAGAAGGGAGTGTCAGAGGCGTTGGAGATGCTCGCCATCGATCCTAGAGGTCTTGACGAGCTGGATAAAAAGATTTTGGAGACTATCATCGACCACTACCAAGGCGGCCCTGTAGGCGTCGCAACATTGGCAGTCGCGATCGGTGAAGAGAAAAGTACGATTGAGGAGGTCTACGAACCCTATCTCATCTTACAAGGATTTATTAAACGGACGCTGCGCGGACGCGAGGCCACGGCACTCGCCTATCAGCACTTGGGCCGCACACATCAAGAGGGAGAAAATTCATGTTGCTTCGACTTTTAATGATTTTGACAGCTTTGACGGTTGGGGCTGCCCCCCTTGAAGCTAGCATGACCGATCTTCTATGTCGGCCGTCATGCGGATCCCAGCTCATGTGTATGCCGTGTGTGCGTGCGCTCATCGTGCAGGATGCTTGCAGCGCCTGTATCGAGGTAGTGGGTAAGCATGCCATTGTAGATCCCTGCACCAATGCCATCTTAGCCTGCCGTATGAATGGCAAGTCTCGAGAGGTATCTGCACTCCGTAGCGGGCTCAAGTGGGGGGAGGAGTTTCCCGATATTTACCAGATTAAGCTTATGCCGCTTAGTCCCTGCACGGTCATTACTGTGAATGGTGTTGCCTATTCGGGCACGATTGTCATTTATGACGTCGAGGGTTGCATTAGCGTAGTCAACGAAGTAGACATCGAGGATTACGTTGCCTCTATCCTAACCTCCAATATTGCTGAGCCAGTGGCTAAAGAGGCTTTGGCAGCTTTGGCTATCGCTCAGAGGACAGAAGCTTACTATTACTCAAGCTTCCCCAGAAACAACTATTGGGATTTTGATGCCACTGAGATTGGCTACAAGGGCTCACAGCCTACTTCAGTAGCTGTTGCTGAAGCAGTACAGGCAACTGCTTTCATGGTCATGAACCTCCCTTGCGCAAAAAAGAAGGCATGTACAGATGTCGGAGAAGAGGTAGGGCTCTTTGCAGCACACTGGGCGCTGGCACCTTCGCCTGATGAAGGTAAGCCAGGGCAGTTTCGCACCGCCAAACTGTATGTCAATGAGGCCGATGCAGCAGCACGGCAAGGGCAGAATGCCGTACAGATCTTGAACAAGACATTTCCTGGCACCTTTATCCAGCGCATGGTCTTTGTCAACTAGCCGTTTTGATCTTAGTTCTTATCAGTATGACTTGCCACCTGGGCTTATCGCCCAGGTGCCAGTCCCTGCTCGCGACCAGTCTCGCCTCATGCTCATCGATAGAAAATCGGGGGAGATCCGTCATCTCATCTTCAGAGACATCCTCGATATCTTAGAAACAGGTGACAGTCTCGTCCTCAATGATACTAAAGTTATCCCGGCGCGCCTTTTCGGATTGCGCGGTGGTGGCGGTCGCTCTGAGATCTTCCTCGTCAAGCCATTAGGAGGCAACCTATGGCAGGTGATGGCCCGTCCTGGTCGCAAGCTGAAGTCTGGTGCTCGGGTGATGTTTAGCGACAATTTTTATTGTGATATCCTGGATACATATGCCGATGGTACAAAGAAGGTTGTCTTCAGTTCCAATGGCGATCTCGCCGATGCTTTTCAGCAGC
>CAMFKD010000221.1 GCA_945957095.1 uncultured Chlamydiae bacterium | reverse complement strand
ATTACCCACTCACTTTTAGGAAGTTATCACCACAGAGTGCACGGAGAACACAGAGAAAAAATAGAAAATGAGAAATCCCTTTCGATTTTTAAGAAAATATTGTGTTTAGTTTTTTCCATTTTCCCCTCTGTGCGCTCTGTGTTCTCTGTGGTAGAAATTTTAGTCAATTAGGTCCATTGTCCATTCATTGAATTACTGGCTATCTTATCGGGAATTACCTAAGGTACACCTTTAGGGGGATGAACATGGAAGATGGACATTGTGTCATTGGCATCGATCTAGGCGGCACCAAAGTGGAAGGGGCTGTTGTGGACGGAGGAGGGGCGATCCGCCAACGTCTGTGCGTACCCACTGATGTCAAAGGCGGTGCCGAAGCAATTGCGGATCAGATAGGGGCTATGGTGAAGGAGTTAGCAGGGCAAGCTCCGTCGCCAATCAATGGTGTGGGTGTAGGGGTGCCAGGACAGATCGATCCTGCTGGGGAACGCGTCGTGTTTGCCCCCAACCTCAATTGGAATGATGTCTCTTTAAAGCATGATCTCGCGCAACGGATGCCATTTCCGCTGCACTTAGATAACGATGTGCGGGTAGCTACGCTAGGCGAATGGCGCTTTGGCGCTGGCAAAGGTATCGATAATTTCATCTGCCTCTTTCTTGGCACCGGTGTAGGAGGCGGCGTCGTCATCAACGGTCAGCTGCTCAAAGGGTCCTCCAATACCGCAGGTGAACTCGGTCATATGGTTGTGCAGATAGATGGGCCTCCTTGTACTTGTCATAATAGGGGATGCCTAGAAGCTTTTGCCGGTGGCTGGGCGATCGCTCGGAATGCACGGGAACTGGTTAAGGATCGGCCCGAAGAAGCTAGCTTGTTTCTTGAGCTTACTAAAGGTGACATCACAGCTATCACCGGTCAGGTGGTAGCGGAGGCGTATCAAAAAGGAGATGGCATTGCTAAAGAAGTGGTTCAAGCAGCGTCGGAAGCGCTAGTGGCATGGGCCGTGTCGATGGTGAATGGATTTAACCCTCAACGACTGATATTAGGAGGAGGGTTGCTAAAAGGTTTTCCAAATCTTGTAGAAGAGATAGACCAAGGCGTACGTCAGAAAGCATTGTCTGCTGCGATATCTCAGCTGCAGGTGATGGCCACGGCGCTTCAAGGCAACGCCAACCTGCTAGGGGCTGCAGCGCTGGCGCTGCAGCCCTAGTCAAACATCAGCCTAAGCCAGCACCGGCAAGGCCTAAGATGCCCATGGCGATGAGGTAGATGGCGACGATATAGTTGAGCAAGGCAGGAAACACCAGTATCAAGATACCAGCGATTAACGAGATAACGGGGTTGATGAGCGGATGCATAACATGATCCTCTTGTTGCATGTTGAAGAGAATCGTCACCATAGTGCTCTGATCGCATTAAATCAAATTATTTTTAATCGAAAAGGTTAGTCCGATGAAATGCTATCTTATCAAAGGTCAAGGGATCGACCAGATCACGCTGACAGAGCGTCCAGTTCCAGAGATCACCCATGATTGCGATGTCTTAGTGGATGTTAAGGCATGTTCGCTCAACTATCGCGATCTCATGGTGGCTAAGGGTCTTTATCAAAGCCCAGGAAGCCAGCCGCCACCATTTATTGCCTTGTCTGACATGGCCGGTGTCGTACGCGCCGTTGGTGACAAAGTAACAGACTTCAAGCCAGGTGACAGAGTGTTGAATTCTCCCTTGCGCCACTGGCCTGCCGGGACATTGCGCTCAGCATGGATTCGTACCTTCGTCGGTGCGATGGGCGTTGATGGCGTATTAGCAGAACAGATCGTCTATCCTGCTGACGCTCTGGTCAAGGTGCCAGATCACCTCTCTTTTACAGAGGCCTCAACTTTCACGGTGGCGGGGTTGACAGCTTGGGCTGCCGTGGTGACGCATGGCAAAGCCAAGCCCGGTGAATGGGTGTTGTTGCATGGTACTGGCGGCGTCTCGATCTTCGCTGCGCAGATCGCCCATGCCATGGGGGCAAGGACACTCATGACAACTTCCAGCGATGACAAAGCAGCGGTTGTGAAGGAACGCTATGGCGTCACAGCTACCGTCAACTATCGTGATTCAGAGTGGCCTCAGAAGGTTAAGGAAATCACTAACGGTGCCGGTGTCGATGTCATCGTTGATGTTGTGGGAGGCGAAACATTAGCGCGATCGCTGCCCATCTGCAATTATGGCGCACGCATCGCCGTTATTGGGGTGTTGGGGGGAGGGGATGTGACGTTGCACATCCGCGATTTGCTGTCGCACCAGGTACAGCTGCGAGGCATCTATATGGAATCTACTGAGGAGTTAAGAGCCTTTATGCGCGCTGTCGACTACCTCAAGCTAACACCTGTCATCGACCGAATCTTTCCCTTTGAGCAAGCGCAAGAGGCTTATCGCTTGCTCGAATCGCAAAAGCACATCGGCAAAGTGGTCATTACTATAGGAAGCCAGGGTTAGCGTGGAGAACGAATTCGACTAGAAAACCGAAAATACCCAGCGTGTTCATATTGATGGCAGCATAACAGAAGCTCAGGTAGCCAAGGCTAGCGTAGGATAGGGCTTGAACGGTTCTTTTGTCTAGGTTGCGTAGACCTGTCAACGCAGCACTAAGGCCAAGGGAGATAGCGGAAAAGATACCGATAGCAATCTGTAATACGCTAGCCACCGCTTTGACAGGCGATACCAAAAGTGGTCCGACAATCGGCACAGCTTGCGCCCGGCTTAGCACGGCTTGCATTGCGGGTAGTAGACTCATATCTGCATAGCGAACTGACATATTAGCTCCTCCTAATTTAATAATTAATTGTAGATTAAATCTATTAAGATTCAATAAATAGAATATTAATTATATTTAATGACGATGTCAGCTATAACAGGTAAGTGATCTGATGGAAACAGTCCATTAACAGTTGCAGGTTGTATTGCATGCATGAGGACCTCAATGCCATCGGAAACATAGATGTGGTCCATCAAGATACCTGGGCTGCCTGTGCCTTCAAAAGGTCTATCTCCATCTTCGCTAAAGGTAGAAGTCGATAGTGGTCCCAAGTGACCTACTATGGATACTCCCACCGCATCTTGTATGCCGGCTTTTGCGAGGATACGGTGGATGTAGTCACCGTCATAGAAAGGCAGCTTATCTAATTGTAGACGATGAGGAAAAGTGTTGAGATCGCCCATTAGAATGATTGGTAGCCCATCGCTGTGAGAGCGGATATGTGTTGCGATATAGCGTGCCTGCTGTTCTCTCTTCTCGATGTTGCGGAAGGCTAGATGGGTGTTGAAGACTGCGATACAAAGGCCGTTTTTCAGATCTTTAAGTTTAAGCATCGTTAGAGTAGAGCCTGGCGTCATTTCGAAAACCTGGCTATCGACTACTTCAAAGCGTTCTTTGCGGTAGAAGATGCCATTCAGCTCACCATCGGTCTCTGGTTTACAGTAGAAAGCATAGGTCGGTTCTAAGAGCGGCATCACACCTTGCAGTTGGCGATGGTAGAGCTCTTGCACGCCAATGAGATCGGGCTGCATGTCTTCCAGAATTTCAACAAGGCGTGGTAGACGCTGTGGCCAGCGGTATTCTTCTGCTAGGTTATGGTCGTAGAGATCGAATAAGATATTATAAGACACAGCCCGAATGCGTTCGTTATACCTGCTTAAAGCCGATGAGATCTCGTTAAACTGTGCCTTCGAGTACTTTTTAGGGTTCAAACTCTCGATGCGTTCATAAGTCTCGATAGTGGGGATAATGGAGTTGTCAACTTCTGCTGTCAAAGAAGTGACAAAACAGAGAAGAAAGGCGATGGCATGGAAACGGAACATGATAGACAACTCCTTGTGTTGAACACGAAAGAATTACCATACACCACCACCATTAATACCGAATAAAGATAGTCTGTTTCAATTCAGTCATTCCCGCTAAATATGACTCACTCACTTTTAGGAATTTATCACCACAGAGTGCACGGAGAACACAGAGAAAAAA
>CAMFKD010000220.1 GCA_945957095.1 uncultured Chlamydiae bacterium | reverse complement strand
TTTTATCGTTCATATCGTTATATCATTCCTATCGTTTTCTCAAGTCTTCTGCATATATAGCTTTAATGCATATGGGCCCGGGCATACACACGGGCGTGGGCACGAAAAGCTATCCCGTGGGCATATATGTGTTCTTGGCTCGGGCCATATTATAGAAGGTCAAAACAATTAAAATAGGGTACAACACCTCTAATACTGGTGCCAAGAAGGCCATAATCCCGACTAGCTCTACTGTCGACACACAGAAAGTGATCAGGAGCGAGGCGACCAATGCTGTATGGTAGGATATCTTTTCTTTGCACACGTACCAGCTGAGGAATTCAGCAAAGACGGCAATCAACGCGACGGCTGTTGTCAAGCATGCGAGTGCTACGGTGATGGCAGCGACAAGGCCAGCGTAGGGTCCTAATAGGTGCAAGGCTAAGCCACCTAACAGTCGGTCTGGGCTTAGGCCATCGATGTGGCTTGTGTGATGTGCTGCGATGTAGGCGAAGCAGACGTAGACAAAGGCTAGGAGAGCAGCTCCGATGAAACCGGCGCGAATGGTTCTACGGCGCACCTCTACAGCCAAATCGTCATGACCTTCGAGATCCCGGCGAACGCCCCTAATGATCACTGACGAAAAGAAGAATGCGGCGAGGAGGTCCATGGTGTAATATCCTTCAGTCAAGCCAATAGTAAAGGCTTGCGTAGCCGTTAGATCTACCGTGCTGGTTGCAGGAGCATCGATAACACCAGCAATAATAATGATGCTCAAAACAAAGAGCAGCCAGGGTGTCAACACGGTCCCCAACAGATCGACGATGCGACGCCGACGTTTCGTGCACAGATAGATGACGATACAGGAGATCACTGAAAACCAAAATACAGATAACTCGGGATGCGATACCTTGATCGTGGCGTAGGCGAGTGCAATGCAGCGTGGTGTCGATCCCAGCGGCCCTAGCAGTAACATGATGATTAAGGCGGCTAGAAGTCCTGGAACGCTTCCCAACCTGGCAAAAAAACGGCGGTAATCGCCGTCATACCAGGTCATCGCCACTAGACCAGAGATGGGAATCGCCACAGCAGTCAGCAAGAGCCCGGTGACAGCGTAGAGTCCTTTGTCTTGGACGCTTTGTCCCAGTGCCAGTGGAAAAAGGATGTTGCCAGCGCCAAAGAACATCGCAAATGTGGCGAAGCCTGTCTTCAATGTCTGGAAAAATGTTTTCATAGCTCTTGCTCTACTCGTCTTCTAGAGTTTTGGATTTAGGAGATGGATCTGAGAGGGCGTGTGTGTTATCTGTGCGCTAGGCGCACAAGAATGACAGAGACGAGGAGGGAGAAGGCGTCTGGTGCAACAACAAAGCGATCGTGAGAAGTACAGGCATATCGCCTGAGGCTAGTCTCCGAAGTGCTGGATTGTGATGTTACGTGACCAAACATGATTAACCTAATAATTTCGGCTTCCATTATAGCATCAATGCTGTTTTAGCGCAAGCTAAATAGGTAGCTTCTCAAAAAGTCCTGGCACGTGATGACCTAGCGAGCTGACATAGTCTGGGTGGTTCGCGACGAGGGAATAGCGTCAGCTATTTCTGAGGAGCGAAACGCCCAGAATGGCCAGCGCAGCAGGTCAGCGCGCCAGGACTTTTTGAGAAGTTGCCTAAATAGCGAGATGCGCTTGGAGCAAGCTCCAAGCGCATCTGCCTGTCGTGACTAGCCGACGAAGATTTCATCATCAGGGTCAGTTGTTTGTGTCGCGGCATTCCAGAAAGATGTCAAAGCGCTACCAATACGACCTAAAATGGTTGGTGCAGGGGTAGGTTGCTCCTGTTCCATTTGATCATTTGATTGCGTGGTAGATGATACATCTGTTTCTTCTCCGACCGATGATGGATCTGTGTCTGGTTCACCCTCTGTGCTGTAATCTGAGCTTGTCTCCATATGATCGCCTTCGGATTGCATGTCCTCGTCGTCTGCGATGATTGTTGCAGGAGTCGTCGGTCCGTTAAGCCAGGTGGTCATCAGAGGTGGCTTGGGAGCAGGCGTAGGTGGCATTTCCAGAGCCAGTGTCTCTGGGGTACTTTGCTGTTGAAGGTACGGGTTTGTTAGTAATAGGTTTGGAGCTTCCTCTTGCTCGAGTGGAAGAGCTGTTGTACGAGTAGCTGTACTAGTTTGATGGGTTTGTTGCATCGCACTCTGAGCAATATTGATAGTTGGTTGGTTGATTGAACCGCGCATATGCATAATGGTTTGACCGAAGACATAGACGGCTTGTGCCTTTTGTGCGATCCAATTGCCTAATGCTTTGAAGGCATTACCAGTAGCATGAATGAGTCTACTGCTTCCAGCGCAGATCGTTCTACCTGCTTGCCTTAGATTTTCGACACCATTTTGCCAGGTAGTTTTGGCGCCCTGCATTACTTCAGATAATGAAACATTAAACGATGGCATTTTATTTCCTCCTTTTGTAAATGTGAGGTGTTTGTTTTGTTTCCGTAAAATTATTTTATATTAAATTTTAGTTTAAATTCAATAAAAATATTTAAAATAAACCTAATAGACTTCTGCAATAACCTCATTCAGTCCATGCTATCCGTGTACATGTTTACCCATTCCTTAAGTTGACAGCATTGCGTGAACATATACCTATCCATTCCCAACCCTTGACAGGCGACCCCTTTTCCCTGTATGACTGAGCCTCAACATTACGCTGTCATTTAGGAAGAACCCATGAAACCTGCTTCTAACGCTATTGCCATCTCTCCCTCTATTCTAGCTGGCGACTTTGGACACCTAGCTGACGAGGCGCGCCGTATTGCTGATTCGGGCGCTGACAGCTTACACATCGATGTCATGGACGGTCAGTTTGTGCCTAATCTCACGATAGGGCCACAAGTCGTAGCGGCGATTAATCGTGCGACAGATCTCTTCTTAGATGTCCATATGATGGTCTATAACCCCTTCGGCTATGTGGAACGCATGGTGGAAGCAGGGGCGAATCGCATCACCTTTCACTTTGAGGCAACAGAGGATGTCGAAGATACCTTGGAGTATATTCGCCGTTGTAATGTGCAGGCGGGGTTGGCGTTTTGTCCGGAGACATCCTCTTCAATGGTCCTCAACTTTTTGAACAAGGTTGATTTGTTACTGCTGATGACCGTGCATCCCGGTTTTGGTGGTCAGGCATTTATGCCTGAGGTGTTAGAGAAGATTGCATTTGCTCGAGATGTGTGTGATCGCTTGCATATTCGCGCTCGCGGGCAGAGCTTTGAGACCGCGGCTGAGGCCGCTGCAGCGCCTCCTTTACTCATCCAGGTTGATGGTGGCATCAATTTGGAGACTGCTAAACAGTGCGCAGCGGCCGGAGCGAATGATTTTGTTGCTGGGAGCTTTCTGTTTCATCAGCCCGACCTGACTCAGGCTGTCGGTGAGCTGCGTCAGGCGGCGCTAACCGGGATACAAGCGAGGCTCCAGCAATTCCCGGGAAATCTCCCCAGAGAGGCCGGCTGAGGGCATGTCATCTGGCTTGTTTTGCTCCTCGTCCGTAGTTTCCAACTACGCACTCGTCGCAAACTAAGCCATCTGTCAGCCCTCACTTGGCCCTTCTAGGGGATTTTCCGGGAATTGCTGGTGAGGCAACAACGCCCTCGCGAATAATCTTGAATATTGGCACAATGGCGGCCGATGCGTTTGATGCCGCACCCTTAACGAGAGAGGTAGGATTGACACAATGACGACAACAAATCAGATATCTCCAGGCATGGTCTTAAATATCGATGGCAAGTTGTGTCGCGTCGAGTCGAGTGTACGTGTTACCGTACCTAAAGGGGCACCCTTCATCAAGACTAAGTTGAAGGATATGGCCAGTGGTAAGGTCACAGAGAAGAACTTTAAGCTTAATCAGCCGATCACCGATGTCGCGTTGGAAGAGCGCATGGTCGAGTTTCTTTATCTAGAAGGCAAGAATTACCTTTTCTTGGATTTAGGTAACTTAGATCAAATTGTCGTGCCTCCTGACGTCATTGGAGACAGCGCACAGT
>CAMFKD010000219.1 GCA_945957095.1 uncultured Chlamydiae bacterium | reverse complement strand
CTCGCCACCTTGTCCAACTCGATCAGCTAAAGCCAAGGCAGCACTGATCCCTGTCGCATATTGGTAGACATAGAAGTTATAGTAAAAATGGGGGATGCGAGACCATTCTGACTCTATCTCCGTATCCACAACGACTTGGGGACCGAAATAGCTCTTGTTAAGCTTAAGATATTCGCTATTCAGCAGACTGGTCGTCAGAGGAGTGTCACTTTCCGCCCAGTTGTGCAACATGCGTTCGAACTCCGCAAACATCGCTTGCCTAAAGAGAGTCGCACGGATATCTTCCAGCTTCTCGTTAATCAAGAAGATGCGCTCTTCTTTTGTTTTAGCGCGGGCGATGAGCTGCTTCATAAGGAGCTCTTCATTAAACGTCGACGCTACCTCAGCAATGAAGATCGGATAGCTGGAATAGTGGTAGGGTTGGTTCTTACAGCTATAGAAGCTATGCATGCTATGACCCGCTTCATGCGCCAGTGTGAAGACATCGCGCAGCACGCCTCTAAAATTCATCAAGATGTAAGGATTGCTGTCGTAGCAACCGCTGGAATAGGCACCTGAACGCTTGTTCTCATTTTCATAGCGGTCTACCCAACGTTCTTGTTCTAGCCCTATCTTAAGGCGTTCTTGGTATTCTCTCCCAAGGACTCCAACCGATTCCACGACGGCTTCCTGGGCCTCAGCATAGCTCATCTTGATGTTAACTTGTGACGTCAACGGCACATACAAATCATACATATGCAGCGTATCCACCCCAAGCAGCTCTTTCCGCAAGGACATGTAATCGTGGAGGGCGTCGATGTTATTGCGTACAGCGGTGATAAGGGAGTCATAGACGCTGACATCGATATTTTTGGGGTATAGGGCAGTTTCTACACAGCTTCTATACTTTCGCGCTCTAGCTTCAAAAAGATGTCGTTGCACCTGCCCATTCAACAATTCGCAAAGCGTATTGCGGTAGTCTGAATAGTGTTGATGCAGACGTCGAAAGCTGTTAGCGCGTAGGACACGGTCCTGTGATCGGATAAACACACCATAGGAACCGTGCGTCAGCTCATGCGGCTTACCTTCCTGATCGACTACATCGCCAAATTTAAAGTCGGCGTCATTGAGTGCAGAAAAGGCGCGAGACGATGACTGAAAGGCTTTACCCGCCATCGCAAACAGTTCTTCCTGTTCGGGAGACAACGTATGCTTCTTCATGCGGATCATCTTCTCGAGATGAAAGCGGTAATCCGCGAGCTCCGGAGCCGCCAGATAATCCTGTAACATCTGTTCCGATAACCCTAGCAACTCCGGCTCAAACCAACTCGACTCTTGAGCTAAGTCATGTAAACGCCCCGTCACTCTGACGTAGGCTTCTTTATTTTGGGTGTTGGTGATGTCTTCATCGTGGCGAAGGTGAGCATAAGTATAAATAAGCGATAGGCGCCGTTCCAAATCGTGAAGACATTGCAAGGCATCGTACACCTGCTTGGGCCCCTGTGATAAAGTGCCTCGGAAAGCGCCCAGCTGTGGCCAACGGGGATAACGATCTTCTCCCTTTACAGCATCGAAGGCTTGCTGCCATTCGACAAGGCTTGGGAACATCGCCTCGACGTTCCATTTGTCCTGCTGCGCGACTTCGCTACGTGTCTGAACCATGGTGATGTCCTCTAAAATGGGTTGACTTCGTCGATAAACTGACAAGGAAGTTCCAGTTCTGATTGAATGTAATCGCCTAAAGCTTTCGGCCCTATCTTTTCTGTCGCCGCGTGACCAAGAGCAAAAAAATGGATCTTTTCTTCACGGGCAATATGCCAAATCGGCTCATCGAAACTGCCAGTGACAAAAGCATCTATGCCATGCTGTATCGCTTCTTTGATCGACCAATGGGCTCCTCCAGAGATTAATGCAATAGATCTAATTGCTTCGGGTCCACCAGGGGCATGCATAGCTGGATGATCGTAATAGCTCTCTAGTCGCTCCATCACCTCTGTCACAGAAAGATGAGGAAGCACCCCCCTAACGCCGATCAGCTGCCCCTTATAACTACCAAAAGCCTGCCGATCCCCCCACTCCATATCTCGCGCCGCTTTCCAGTTGTTGCCAAACTCTTGATGGGCATCGAGAGGAATATGGTACGCTAGCAGACTGATCCCATGGTCGAGCAACATCCTGAGCTTGCGCCTCTTAGACCCTATAACCGGATAACCGTCGCCACTCCAAAACATCCCGTGATGGACGATGAGGGCATCTACTTGAGCCTTCACAGCCGCCTCAATCACCTGTTCCGACGCCGATACTGCCGTTGCGACGCGTTGAATCTTAGGCTTCCCCTCTACCTGAAGACCATTAGGACATCCATCCGAAAAGACATCAGGCACTAATAACGCGTTTAGGTGGAAACAAATTTCTTGTAATGTAATCATCAGCAGAACCAAAATTCGGTTTATGCAGGAGATTAGCAGAAGATCAATCATGAGTAAACCCAAGGATTTAGCAACAGACGCCAAACGCGCTGCTGGTGTCGCCGCCGCCGAGCTAGTGCAAGACGGCATGCTCGTTGGTCTTGGCACAGGATCAACAGCGGCCCATTTCATTCGCGCATTAGGTGCGCGCCACCAGCAGGGACTGCGCCTGCGTTGCGTCGCCACCTCGACCAAGTCATGGCAGCTAGGCGAGGAGTGCGGCTTACCGATGATCGAGATGGCCGGTATCACAGCCCTCGATATCATTGTTGACGGTGCTGACGAAATTGACCAAAACAAAGACATGATCAAAGGTGGTGGCGGGGCGCTCCTGCGAGAGAAAATCCTAGCCAGTATCAGCCAAGAAATGGTCGTTATTGTCGATCAGCATAAAGTCGTGGATAAGCTGGGAACACACCTACTCCCCATCGAAGTGGTTGCCTTTGCTTTCGATGCCACAAACGAACAGATCCGCCATCTTGGCTTTGTTCCCCAAAGTCGTATGACACCATCCCAAGAGCTGTTTGTTACGGATGGCGGCAACCACATTGTCGACATCGACATTAGAAGTGTGCCGTGGCTCCCACAAGAAATCGACCATAAGCTCAGGCTACTCCCAGGGGTTGTCGAAACAGGTTTCTTTTTTGGAATGGCCGGACGCGTCATCATCGGTTTTGACAACGGTACAGCACAGATGCGCCAACACCTAAGGGATACAATATGACGTTTACTCAGCTAGTACAGGTCTCTTTTGACAAAATTGTACAAACACGCTCCTACACCGTCGTCATCCTAGGGTGCCCAGAAAAGCGCTTTGCCATCTATACCGATCCCTCAGTGGGAAAACGATTGCAGATGTACCTGACAGGAGCTTCTAAGCCTAGACCCCAGACTTATGACCTCGTACAGATGATTCTGCAAGGGGTCGATATGCGCGTCAAACAGGTCGTCATCAATGATCTGCAAGATACCGTCTACTTCGCCAGGCTCTTTTTAGAACAGCAGCACAGCGATCTCCGCCATATCATCGAAGTCGATGCAAGACCTAGCGACTGCATCACGATCGCCCTGATCACCAACGCCCCCATCTACTGCACCAAAGAAGTGCTAGACAAAACCGTAGCTATGGAAGAATAACTAGTACTTAATATTGAAATTGTTGCGAGCTAGCGTCACAATGGTCTCAACAGCATCGGCAGCATCTTCGCCGACAGCCTCTACCCAGATTTTTGCCCCTTTAGCTGCCGCAAGCATTAAGATACCAAGCAACGACTTAGCATTGACTTGGCTCTTCTGATACGTCAAACGAATATCTGCCTTAAATGCAGCAGCACACTTGACTAGCTCCGTGGAAGGACGCGTATGCAACCCTTTGTCATTGCCTACAACAAAAGCACTTTTCACCCTAGTTGGCTTACGGGATTTCTTGGATGATGAATGAATGACCAATGACATGACGCCTCAAACGCTAAGGGCTTCGCCCTCGATTACCTATAACATAGGAACAATATCGTCCCCCTAGATGGCATACCTACTATTGCCTTTTCTCCGCAAACTTTTTTTGAGGGGGGGGGGGATGGAATGGACG
>CAMFKD010000218.1 GCA_945957095.1 uncultured Chlamydiae bacterium | reverse complement strand
GTGTAGAGCTGAGCATGCCGACTTTAATAGGTTGCATCTATTTTTAATAGAAAACACATTGCGTAAGAGCTTCTATGAAGTACTAGCAGACGAGTCTAACGGGGAAGAGCGCAGTCAGATTGTTCCTGTTGAATGGGACTTAGATAGCTTATTAGATAGTGACGATCCGCACGCTGCTCAGGCGATAGAAGGCTTGATCAAAATGTTTGCTGAAGAGATCGTTCAGCATCCATTTGAAGAGCTCGGTGGAAACACGATGCGAGAGCTAGTCGTGACAAAGGAAGGTCGTGTTGCTGTGGAGCAATTTCTAAAAGAACGTTTGGTCCAGTCAAACACCGCTATCACTAAGAGACATCTAGTAGAAGTACGCGTTCTCCTTGGGTTGGAATAAGGCTGTTTCTGAATTCGTATATGTTCATGGGGTAGTTTTTTCGTGCCCGCGCCCGATTTATGGACTCCGGGCTCGGGCACGCACAGGGACGTGGGCACGAATCGGAATATAGGTGAACATGTACCTGAATTCCTGTAGTGAAAATATCTTGTGATCGTTAGACTCCGCTTCAGTTATCTCTGTGAGGGCTGGGAGGGAAAATGCGGAGTTTAACGCTTGCAAAATGTCTGACGGGCTGTTTAGGTGTTCTTCTCGCTGTTATGGCGACCTCTTGCTGTCCGCACCGCTTCGTTCCGGCTGAATGTCCAGAGACATTACCTTCTTTCTATGTTCCTGAGAAGATTCGCGTCGCCCTGGTTCTTGGCAGTGGTGGCGTACGTGGGATGGCCCATGTGGGTGTCATCGAAGAGTTTGAAGCGGCAGGAATCCCTATCGACATCATCGTTGGTTGCAGCGCCGGCAGTATTGTCGGGGCTTTATACGCTGACAACCCCGATGTCGAAGCGCTAAAGTGTGCCGTATGGGACATCAAGACGCGCTCCATGCTTGACATTGATCTGCTAAACTGCCGCTATGGGTTGTCTCAAGACAAATCGATGCGCCGCACACTAAATCACTATCTTGGCTCTGACTGTTTTGAAAACTTGCAAATCCCCCTCGTCGTCGTAGCTAGCGATCTCCACACAGGCGAGCTAGTGCCTATTGGATCTGGGGGGATTGTCAAAGCAGTACAGGCTTCTTGCTCCATGCCTTTTATCTTTGTTCCCTGCGAGTATCGTGGGAGGGTCTTAGTCGACGGTGGGGTTGTGAATCCGACGCCGGTTTGTGTGGCGCGTGACTTAGGCGCTGACATCATTGTTGCGGTAGACCTTTGCGAACTCTTGCCGAAGACGTTCCCTACTAATCTCTTTCAGGTGCTGCAGCGCTCCATCGAGATTGCCTTTATGTGGCAAAACGATGCGTGCACGTGTGGTGCCGATGTCATCATCCGTCCGAAGACATGTGGCATGGGCTGCTTCGGTGATGACAAAGAGAAGGAAATGATCTATTGGGCGGGGCGCGCGGCTGCCCGCGAACAGATCTCTAGATTGCTGACTCTTCTGTCGTGTCGAGACGATGAGGAGGCTCCATGCGGTTGGCGGCTGGTGTGCCCCCAAGCTTACTGCTCTAGCGTGGAGTTCAACAGTGGCTTAGTCCAGGATCTCTATACCAAGCAGGAAGAAGAGCTTGAGGATGGAGAACTAGCAGATAGCGACGACTGAATTGAAAGCAAAAAAACATTGCATAATAAAATAGAATAATAAAAAATTTAGTTATAGAAGATTGATGTTGAGTTAATTACAATCTAATATAAAAAGGAGGTAAGGCTATGAAGATCATCTACTCGTTGGCTGTAGCGGTCTTGTTATCGCTCGTAGCAGCAGTGCATGCGGAACAAGGATCTCCAGCGGGATCAGTGGCGCCCTCACCTCAGCTGCAGCTTGTGGCGATGAACTTTTCTGGACCAATGGTCACGGATCACTCTTTGTTGCAGAGCGTGGCACCGCAGGCCATCCGCGATTTTGGGAGCGTTGTCTCCCGGCTGATGGATGTCTTGAACAAGCTATCGATTAAAGGTGACACAGGAGCACTCAAAGATGGTATTGCGCGGGTCGCTGTGGTTCCTACACCTGAACCCAGCACCTATTTGGCTATGGCCTCCTTTCTCGTGATAGGAGCCACTATAGCAATACGCCGCCGCCGTGCCCTCAAACTAAGGGCTTAGTTCTTGTATGTAAGAGTGTGAAAGTGCGCCAGTCCGACAGGGTGGTATGACGCCTTAGCCTGACGTAAGCCTTCGCTGCCTAGGTCTTCCTCGCGGTTGATGAGGAGGAAACCCTTGGTGGCGATGGCTTTTGCTGTTTCTCGGTTGATGAGTTGATAGAGTCCCTTGTAGTGGCGTTCGGCCTTTTCGAAATGGACGGCTGCCATACGAGGGGTGATGCCTTCATAGATGCTAAAAGCGGCTGGTTGGTCATCGATCGTGATGAGACATCCTTGCTGTTCCAGATCTTCGTAGTGATCGAGCATGTAGTTCAAGACTGTGAGTTCGCGTGTGAGATTAGAGGTAGGGGCAGGGTGGTCTGCAGCTTCAATGGCTGCTAGAATTTGGCGGCAATCATCGCTGTGGTCTGCTGTAAGAGGATGAAGTGTCCAACGGTAGAGTTCTTCGGCCTGAGCGATAAGGTTGCGTTTTTTGGCGTAGCGCCGTCCTTCCAAGAAAGCTAAATCAGAGGTCCGGTAGACATAGTTTGCGGCAGTCCTATCGTCTAAATCATCGAAGTGTGAGCAGAAGGCGTGATGTTTTCGCAAGAACTCAGAGGATACGCCGATGAGTTTGAGGGGATAACCTAGCTGCTGGATTTCCATCAGCAATCGATCTTCTTCGTCTTTGCTCAAGGCTCCTTCAGGCTGTATGAGATGACGTCTGCTATCTCCTTCGACTAGCTGTGAGATGAGCAGGGTTTCAGGGCTTAGGAAGGCCCAGGTGTAATGGTCTACCTCATTCCAGGCGATCAAGCTAGAGAAAGTATAGCCGGATAATCTGTTAGGATGACGTTGGAGAAAGTTTTCCAAAGTGGGTCGGTCATCTGGGATCAGCGGTTTAAAAGGAATGCTTAAGAAAGGAGAAGCTGTCATGGTGCCAGCAGGAGCAATGAAGTGTGGTGGTCTTGTGCCTTAAATCCTACGCTTTCGTAGAAGGCTGTTAGCTCATCGCTGGTGATGAGAGCGATCCACTCGAGGTTTTTTTCCAAGCAGTAGTCGCGTAGGCGGCGGATAATCTCTTTGCCGATTCCGCGGTTACGGTATTCTTTTTTGACGATGACATCATGGATATAGCCATCGCTGACACCATCAGAGATGACCCGTCCCATTCCAACAGGCTTATCGCCTTCGGTGACGAGCAGGAAGCAGAAGCTGCCTTTCACTAACGCTGGTAGATTGCGGCGTGACTGCGGTAGTTCTCGCCACCAACCGCCAGCCTGATAGAGATCTATCAAGATGTTGGGTGAGACTGTATCGACGAAATCGTAGCGCAGGGTAGTGGTAGGCATCGGTAAAGAACTCCTTTTGGTGATAGTGCGATTTGTATCCGATTGTTAGGGTGATTGCAAGCTAGAGGTTGCTTTTTTTTTGCTGCTCTGTCATCCAGAAGATATACATACGTTGAACCAACTAAACGCATAGGAGGGAGTGATGTCACACCATCATTGTCACGGGCACCATCATCACCATCATTGTTGCGATGAGCAAGAGTGTTCTTGCTGTCATCATCACGATGAGGATTCATGTGGAAAAGAAGACTTCGCCGATCAACTGTTGCAGTTGGCCGATGAAGCTTGGATGGAGGTGTTAAAGGAGAAGATAAAGGCTCACGTCACCAAATCTAACGGTGCTCAATTGGAGAAGCTAGCTAAAGTGGTTGCTGAAGCAAACAAAGACCGTTGGCGCTTGAAGCTCGCATCGAAGAAGGGTTGCGAAGACTTTCATTGCAAAATAGCCGATTTCTTTAAGCACGAGTAAGCTCGACGGAGTACGCAAGCTTGCCGTTATGGACGATGGACTGCATCGACGTAATGGACATGATGGACAAAGGCCATCTTC
>CAMFKD010000217.1 GCA_945957095.1 uncultured Chlamydiae bacterium | reverse complement strand
AACACGTGCCATCTCCTTCGGCGTCACTATCTTCATGGTTCCCTCAAACTATAGATGCTCTTCTTTTACGGTACGTTGCATCAAGACTGCAACACTTTCTGCCGGCTTCATCTCTCCTTGCAGAATGCGCGCTACATTGTCAGTGATAGGCATCGGGACATTGTGCTGTCGGCTCAGCTGTAGCGCCGCAATACAAGTATTAGCTCCTTCCACCACCATGCCAATCTCCGCTCGCGCTTGCTCAGGAGTATACCCATCGGCAAGGAGATAACCGAAGCGGAAGTTGCGGCTCATCACCGAAGAACAGGTGAGAAAGACGTCGCCCATTCCAGACAGACCATAAAAGGTCTCCGCTTTACAGCCAAGAGCCAAACCCAGTTTGCGCATCTCATGCAGTCCTCGTGTCATCACAGCTGCCTTGCTGCTATTGCCAAGCTTCAGGCCATCTGATACGCCACAAGCAATTGCAATACAGTTTTTTAGGGCGCCACCAAACGCAACACCACATACATCGCTGTTGGGATAGACCCGAAAGGTTTTGCCATTAAACGTCTCGCAGATCGTCATCATCACCTTAGCGTCATAAGCCGTAGCGACGATGGAAGTGGGAGAACCCTGGATGACCTCTTGCGCATAGCTAGGTCCACTGATAGCGCCAACGGTGTTGCGCCAAGGCTCCCCTAACACGTCGATCGCCACGTCGGGCAGAATCAGGCCAGTGTCTTGCTCGATGCCCTTGGAAGTGATCACGAGGGGAATGGGAACTGGGCACAACTCCACTACCTGTTGCAGAGTGGGACGTATCCCTTTGGTTGTCACCGATTCCACGATCATCTCTGCGCCATCCAATGCTGCAGCGAGATCAGTTGTATAGGTGACTTTGCCTGGTAAACGCTTAGGTGGCAACTTAGGGTGCTGCCCGGTACGAGCGAGTTCATCGATGAAAGCTTGCTGACGCCCCCAGTTACTTACCTCATAACCCTTGGTTGCTAAGAGCGCTCCCAAGCAAAAGCCCCAAGTCCCTGCCCCTAACACAGCAATCTTCATGCGCAACCTCTGAGATAAAGAAGGAAAAGATTACCTCGTAGGATGGATTGAATACAACAGGAGAGGAGACAGGAGAATGGTGGGATAGTCTTCTTGCGCGAAGCGTGTAACTAATTAACTTGATCTTAATATGTTATGATATTTATCATGATCGGTTATGTAAATTAACTACAGGAGAGAGAGATGGGAGTAACTTTCACAAGTTTGGTAGCCGGAGTTATTGGTCTACAGCAAGGCTATCAAGGTGTCAAGCAATTGTCACAAGCGACAGGAACGCCTGAACAAGTCCGCAAAGAGAAACGCGCAGCGTTATGGAAACTAGCTGCTAGCGCTGGAAGCTTAGCCATTTGTGCCTATGAATTACTGCAGAAACCACCTAAATCTTATACATCAAGAGACTTTTGCGCATTCGAAAGTTCTCGGCATTACAGGACAATGATCTCCGAGCTTTCAGCTGCGGAAAGCGATGGATATGAGATTAAAGAAGAAATCGGACGTCAGAAATTACTATCCGATGAAAACTATGACGAAGAGGGTGTCTTGCTGCCCGAAGTGGAAGAACGGCTATGTGCAGATCAGAAAGAATTTCTAGATTCCCTCCCAGCAAAAAGAGTAGGGTTTCCGCCGGCATGCGACCCCGACATGTTGACTAAGGTCCGCGCTAGCCTTCCCGATGGTTCCCCTATCCAAACCTTAGCAAAAGCGGTTGGTATCACCTGTGTCAACTATGTACCTTGGAATGACTCTTTCCACCAAACCTACAATCAGAGCTTTTCGTTTATTTTTAAGGATTCCTCTCTACCTAAATTAACGATGCACACCATCACCCGAAATATCTTCGAAATCCCAACAGAGCAGATCAGTGGATCCACAAGCTGGACAGTTGACGTATGTGGTCGTTTCTACGCGGCGATTAAGTATGTGTGCAATGGCGGCGAACCCACATCCAAAACGTTGTATGGAGTGTCAGACCTTGACTTAAGAAGCTATCGTCCAGAAGAAAAGAATGACACATCCTGCTGGCTATTCTCAGGTATGGCGATCAAAGATCTGGATGGCACAAAAAACCTCTTTAGTCGATTAACAGCTCTAAAAGAGAATGGCGAACAAACTGTGACAAGCTTACATGGCTCTGCTCATGTCATCAAGCTGATGTAGTCTGTCGGTGGAAGGGAAACGCCTTTCCACCTATTCAGGAGTTCTGTCGTCGGGTAGTAGAAGTCGGCAGCTAACTCAAAGCGACGTTCAGGCGGTGGCTCGATGCCGCTGATAGCGGTGAATGTGCGGCGGTCGAGATGCTGCAGGGCCTCTTGGGCTCCTGCCAAGCTATCTGGGCCGCTGCCGTTTTTAAGAGGGGCGTAGCAAAGGTCTCTTGGATAGACCAAAACTGAGACCCGTTCAGCATAAGGAAGGACGTCGAAGATAAACCGCTCGCACTTCCATGCCTTGATTTCTTGAGGCTGTCCATCATTTCCCAGCACTCGATGGCTCTTATGGGCGAGGTGTAAAGGAAAGCGTTCAGGAGGCTGCTTAGCTAGCATCTGGAGGAAAGACATGGAAAAGCAGAACATGCTGAGATTGGCAATCTGGTACTGCAAAGAGCCATCGACGTTAATCGCTACTCGTTCATCTTCTGGCAGCTCTGTGTATTCCAAAACTTTGATCTTGCCATCGTGTTCCACCACAATGCCCACTTTCTCCTCAGTACTCTGGCGATAGGTGGCTTTGATGGTCACCTGTGTCTGCTGACGCTGATGATAGCCGATCAACTCTGCATCGAAGGGATCGGACAAAGCATTGTCAACTTGGATAAAGACGATCTCTTCGATGCCCATCTGTTGCCACTGCTGCCACAATCCGCTGTGGAAAAAATGGTGAAGGGCAAAGCCATTCCCATCGGGGCCTTCGACGATCGTGTGAGAGTCTTTAAGGAACAGTTCGCCGCAATCACCGACAATCGGCAAGACACCCTGTACAAAGAAAGAAACCTGTTCAGGCGCTAAACCAAAGAAGCGATTCTCCTGAAAATAGCGGCGTGTCTCTGCATCGTTGAGCGAAGAAGTCATTACGGCTAGGTTGAGCAGTCGACCGGCCTGGCGGCCAGCCGCACCGACGCGTTCGCAGAGCATTTGAAACAAAGTTTTATGTTTGACAGCAGTGACAGGAAAGAGCCCCTTAGGTCCGTTGAACCCCAGGCGAGAACCTTGGCCGCCGGCAACGACTAAACAACCTACTTTGCCATCTGCAACCCGCTTTCTGCCGGCTATCTCATCCGTTGCGGCGCCAGTGACGTCCCAGCTTTCTATGGGAGCGATGTCGCGAAGGATCGCGACTGACTCTGGATGTTCAACCAGATCTCTTTGCACTTCAAGCATTTGCGTATCAATATCATCGATTTGAGCAAGCAAAGCGTTGCGCTCTTCTTCCGTTAGAGTTTCCCAGTATCTGAGGAGCTGCTCTTGGTGGATAACCTGCAGCTTCTGTTTGGCTTCTGCTAGATTCATGTGTATAGTGTATAGTGATCCTGATGTTGAGATAGTAGCAGTAAGATGGAAGAAAACCAACTACCATGGTGGGGGCAAGAGCCCCGCAATATCATTGTTCGCATGCCTAACTGGCTCGGCGATTTGGTCATGGCAACCCCAGTTTTGGAAGATCTGCGCCGCCGCTTCCCTAAAGCGACAATCACCGCGATGTGTATGGAAGGGTTGGCAGGCCTGCTAGACCACGATCCCCATGTCGATCAGATCTTCCGCTTTTCCAAGCCGAGTGGTTGGGTCGCCCATCTACACCGCGCCCAGATCTTAGAACCGCTAAGGCTAGGGGAATATGACCTAGGCATCTTGCTTACAAACTCTCTATCATCTGCTTGGTGGTTTTGGCGTGGTCATGTCCAGCATCGCTTAGGATATGTCGGCCATTGGCGACGCTGGCTGCTAGACAAGGCCTTACCTCTCCCACCTAACCATGAAACGCAACATCTGGTGATCACCTATAAGATGCTGCTCGAACCATTGGGGATTGCTGTCTCCGACAC
>CAMFKD010000216.1 GCA_945957095.1 uncultured Chlamydiae bacterium | reverse complement strand
GTCTTGGAAAGCTATTTGAAGCAGGAGCAGATTGCAGGGGCGTTGACGTGTCGTGCGTTAGTGCCCGAAATAGAACCTGTCTACAAGCTGCTACCTGAACTTGTTTCCTTTGATTGGCGCCGCTCGAACCATGCGACAGACCTGTTCCGTCATTATCTTGGTGATAGGGCTGAAAATTGTGACGACTTGTACAAGCTTGCCAACGAGGTGGCATATCCCTCCATTCTTAACCAGCTTCCCAATATCAGCCATTCCTCTAACCACACGATAATCAGTGATCTGGAAGCCATTGCAGGGTGGAACATCTCGCAGCAGTTTTGTGGTAACGAGTATCATCAAATGGCTGAGAGCCTAAGGACCTATATAGGGGTTAAGGGATGCGCGCCTATGCTAGCTTCTCAGGTTTGGCCATCCGCTTCTCGATAAAAACCAGCCATTCCCGCTAATTTCTCCAGCAGGGCCGATTGCCGGCATGCCATCTGGCTTGTTTTGCTCCTCGTCCGTAGTTTTCAACTACGAACTCGTCGCAAACTAAGCCATCTGTCAGCCCTCGTTCGATCTTGTTGGAGGAATTAGCGGGAATGGCTGGATAAAAATAGTGGAAGTTGCCCGAGGCAACATGCTAAGATGACGGCCCTCAAAGGATATGGAGCACGTCATGTTGTGGCAATCTCTTAGCAAAATATTGGTGATCCCTTACACGCTTTTTGGGCTTCCCTGGCTGATAGCGAGTATGGCTCTGGTCTTTGCTGATCCTCTAACCCCTCCTGAGGGGGGCCTCACCCTAAAAGTGGTCTTTTGGATGGTGTTGGCTACCCTAAGTGCTAGAGCGGCTGGCATGTCTTTCAACCGCCTGATCGATCAGCAGTTTGATGCGCGAAATCCCCGTACACAGGACCGTCCGTTAGTGACTGGAGAGCTATCTTCAGAGCAAGTGCGTCGTGTGGCGTGGGGGAGTGTGGGCCTGTTTTTAGTGGCATGTGGCATGTTGAGCACTACTTGCCTCTTGTTAGCTCCAGTATTGGTCGCATTATTATGGGGTTATTCCTACCTCAAACGTGTTACCTCCTGGTGTCATCTTGTGATGGCCCTAAACCATGCACTGATCCCCGTCTTTGTTTGGGCGGCCATCAGCGATAAAGTGACCATACCGGCGATCTTTCTCGGGACCGCTATCCTAGCGCTCTTTACTGCCAACGACATCATCTATGGTATCCAAGATGAGCGGTTTGACCGCGAAGAAGGGTTGCATAGCGTGGCTACAGCTTTAGGAGCTCAACCAGCCCTTTGGATCGCTTTTGCGCTGCATACCTTTTTCATCTGGTTTTTGGTTGATGTTGCGCTTGTGATGCAACTAACCCCCCTCTTCTATGTAGGAATTGGGTTAGCATCTCTGCTGCTTCTCTTGTTTGACAGGCAGGTTGACATCCAAGAACCCAAGACGATTAACACCTTTCTCTTTCGTGCCAATACCTGGGTCGGTTTTGTCTTGATGTTCTTTAGTGTGGCGAGTGTTGTATGGCTGAAATTGTTGTAGGGATTTCTGGAGCATCGGGCATCGTATTAGGCCATCGCACGATACAGGTCTTGACGGCCCTAGGACATCGAGTCCACTTGATCTTGTCGCGCGCTGCTCTTTTCACAGCTCAGGAGGAAATGGGGTCTGATTTTGCAACCCCTGAACGGTTTGTTTCCGCGTTGCTCCCTGAACAGCGTGATAGACTGACGCTTCATAAGATTGGCGACTTCAGTGCGAGTATCGCGAGTGGCTGCTATCCTGTCGATGGGATGGCGATCATCCCTTGTAGCATGGGAACTCTAGCTGCTGTAGCGATGGGGTTGTCAGACAACCTGTTACGTCGCGCTGCCGATGTGACGTTGAAGGAACGTCGTCGCCTTGTCATCGTGCCGCGTGAGACACCGCTGTCCGAGATTCATCTCGACAATATGTTGCGTCTCACCCGTATGGGAGGCATCATTGTCCCCCCGATGCCTGCATGGTATACCAAACCTCGCAGCTTACGTGATGTTGAGGATTTTGTTGTGGGGCGTGTCTTGGACTTGCTAGGTATCGATGCTAAGCTCTACCCCCGTTGGGGAGTGGAGGAGCTTCCTCACTCAAATTATGTCTAAGGCCTTCAATACCGCGACGCTTCAGTGGCGTGCCGTTGAGGTCATCGGGTAAGAGTGTTTCTAATTTCTCGACAGAAAGGTAAGCGCCTAGGCCACTGCTAGGAGAGAGCTCTTCGCATAGCGACAGGGGAGTGCGTTGGTTGTGAGGGCAGACATCTTGGCAGATGTCGCATCCGAAGGCATAGCCAGGGTTTTTGTCGCGGATGGATGCAGGGAGGGGTTCTTTAGATTCGATCAAATGGTTAGACAAGCAGCGATTGGCGTCGAGCTGATAGGGAGAGATCAAAGCTTGTGTTGGACAGGCATCTAGGCAGCGTGTGCATGTACCACAGCGAGGTAGCCGCGCTGCAAGGGTAGTGAAGGGCAGCTCTAACGTGGTCAATAAGCCTGACAAAAGCGTGAATGTTCCAAAGCGGCGATGGATCAACAACGTATTTTTGCCGAACCAGCCCAGCCCTGCCTGTACCGCCAGAGCCTTCTCTAAAATTGGTGTCGAATCGCTAAAGCCTTTGGCTATCCCAGTTTCTCCTGCACGCTCCTCCAGCCACCGAATCATTTTCTTTAGCCTGCTGCGGTGGACGTTATGGTAGTCGCGGCCGCGCGCGTAGGACGCTACGACACCAGCCTCTGGAGAAAATGGTACGCGTTCTTGCTTATAATAAGAGACAAAGAGGACGGCTGTTTTGGCTCCTGGCAGCAATTGCTCTGGGTAGCACCTCAGCTCTTTTTCCATGTAGGCGAGCTGAGCATGATGTCCTTGGCTGATCCAGTCGCGATAGGCGGCGATATCTTCCTCTGGAATGCATGCTGCGGTCACTCCCACATCATCCCAGCCTAGCAGAAGTGCCTGTTTCTTAAGGTCGTCAAAAGTGAAAAGAGACACTACGGATGTCTCTTTTGGATGAGAGGCTGGATCAGCTTCTTAACGCCACTAGGAGGGGGCCCCACCGATAATTTACCTGTACTGACCTCATGCAAGTTTTCGACAGCGACAAAAGCAGTTGGATCTTCGCGATGGATCAGCTCCTTCAAGTCTGCTAGCTGTAGCCGTTCGACGATCACGTACAAGATTTCTCTCTCATCGCCTGAGTAACCACCGCGGCCGTACATGATCGTGAGTCCGAGCCCTAGCTCATGGATGATGGCCTCTGTGAGCTCTTTGGATTTCGAACTAATGATGAGTACAGATTTGGTCTCATCAAGGCCTACGATGACGATATCCATGACCTTGATGGCCACTACGTACATGATGAGCGAAAGGATAGGAGGATGCCAATCTTGGAAGACGATGCCAGCCGCAGCGAAAATGAAGATATTGCAGACTAAGACAGTTTGTCCGACTGTGAATCCTGTGCGTTTATTGACGATAATCCCTAGGATTTCTGTGCCATCCAAGCACCCACCAGACCTAATGATTAGGCCAATGCCAAAACCGAGGATCGCGCCCCCTAGGACAACGACCTCCAGCGATTCGCCATAGAAAACAATAGGCCATACCTGATGGAAGAACAGCATACCGCCTGCAAAAAACAAGACAGCCATGAACATATGGATCAGCGACGACTTGCCGATGAAGCGATAAGCTAAGATAAAGAAAGGCAAGTTAAAGACCACGATGAATGCGGGGATTAGCGAGTTGCCAAAGATCTTACCACAGATCATTGCCACACCCACAACACCACCGTCAATGAGGCGGTTAGGGATAAGGAATACCTCGATGGCAAAAGCAGCCATGATAGCGCCGATGAAAATACAGGCAAAATAGACCGCTTCCATCGCGAGGGATTTATGATGTTGTGAGTGCTGAGCCAACATGTTTATCCTTCAGTAAGGTGAAAAATAATATACACCAAATGAAGTTCTTTGTCCAGTAAAAAGAAGCTTATGGACAATGGTTATAGCAGCAGTTCCCGCTAAAATTTTTACCACAGAGAGGTGTTGTTGCATAATTCAGCACTGAGCCAGTGAGATCAGCAGCAATTTC
>CAMFKD010000215.1 GCA_945957095.1 uncultured Chlamydiae bacterium | reverse complement strand
CGCGATTCCTCTACGTCTCGTGGGCTCGGAGATGTGTATAAGAGACAGATCTTTACTGACGCCAACCATTGGGCAGTCTTTTTTGCTGCCATCGCCTATATGATCATTGGGGCCGTATGGTACTCCCCTTTCCTCTTAGGCAAACGCTGGATGAAAGAAGCTGGACTCACCAGAGATAAAATGGCCAGTTACTCGAATGCCTTGGCTGGCTCCTTCGTTGCTGCCATTCTGATGGGCTACGTGCTGGCATACGTGATTGCGATTTCGCACTCGACCACAGCCTATTATGGTGCACTAATTGGTTTTTGGAGCTGGCTTGGTTTCGTGGCCACCACCAAGATCTTGGATGTCCTCTATAGCGGCAAATCTTGGACCTTATTTGCCATCGAAAGCGGCTACCTTCTGGTGTCTTTAATAGCTATGGGCGCTATCATTGGTAGTTATTAAGCAGCCATTAGAGGGTTGTAGGCCACACCAGTATTCTGTGGCTGAATTCCTTGAATATTGAAGTCTCCTGCGACTGCCTTACCCATCGCAGCCAGGGTGCCTGGATCCATGCCGGCTGCTGAGAAGCTTTTTGTCAGGTTTTCGATCATTGCCTCAGCATCACCCTTCTGCGCATCGTCGAGTGCTTGACGCATCGCGTCCCCCCCGACATTAGCAGCGACAAGCTGCTGAATGGAGCTCTTCATCACATCCATGTGCATGCCACCTGGTTTAGCACCCCCTTTAGCGGCATTGAGAATCTGCATCAATAATGAAATTAGCTTAGTGATCTGAGCGATTAACTCAGCGATATCTTCGGCGACACCGTGGTCTTTGGCAATCTTGCGAGCAGCTGAACCAGCTGCAACAGCCATCGCAATCGCTTGGCCTTGCTGCTCCCCTGGGCTGCCACTACCACTTGGACCACCAGCACCTCCGCCGCCTCCAGCAGCGTGGACAACCGAATGTTTGTCATTTAGGACGGCTCCAGTCAAAGCCAATGCTGTGGCAGCCGCTATTGTCAAACCACTTTGCCCCATATAGGTAGCAGGTAAGGCCGCTGAACCAAATGCAGCAGCAGCAACAGCGAGCCTGGTGTTAAGGTCATCACCAGCTGCGAGATATTGGGTTCCAACTCCCTGCGTATTAGCTAACAGGCTAGCAGCTGTGCCAGGATCTGGTTGACCACCCTGAGGAGGAGCTGAAAACGCACCTGTCCCTAATAGCACTGTCATAGGGTCGTTGCGCGTTCCGTTGAGCATGTTATTCGTCCCATTGACAAAAGCACCACTCATGGCATTCAGAGTAAGCCCTTGAGAGCCTAAGCACGCCTCTGTCGCAATCAATCCTACAGCAGCATTGATGCCCATGGCTGTGGCTTCCGGATGCTCCGCCATTGTTGTAGCCACTGCCTCAGGTGATATCCGCGATTCTCCGGTTGGAGAGTAAGCAGCTTTCTGCATGGATTCAGCTGTGTAATTCCTTAGGTTTTGAGCTGCTTGTGATCCACTGCTTTGTTTTGTCCCAGAATCGCCGCCTCCCGAAGAGTCACTGCTATAGTGATATTCCATGGGGGGATCGCCTTGCGGATCAGGGCCTAGCAGCTGCAACATCAACGTAAATTCTTGGAATTGTGCAGCGCCTGGCATGAGGATACCGATAGCGATATCGCTAGCCTTGGGGGCTTCTTGTTGTCGATGTAAGATAGCATTTTGGATCGCCTGCATAATCATTAAGTGGATTTGAGCGCCGATGATCAGAAAAAGTGGCCCTAAAATAGCCATTAGCAATGGTAGCAGTGCAATACCAATAAAGATCATTAGCGGTATTAACATGGCCTTTAGGCGCCTAATTTCTTCGATAGCCTTTTTAATTTTATGATAGGCTACATGAGCTTGGTCGCTACCAGCATCCTTGTTCTGGCCCATACGCGTCTTGAGGTCGGCAGTACGCAACCAGCCCAAAAATTGTTTTAAATGGTCGATAGCGGTGTGTATCGCCTTTAAAAACTCTTTGAGTTCCGGGGCTCCGACGGCCGTATCACCTACTGCCGTTACCTGGGCTTGGACGATTTGTAGAGTATTCTGAGTTGCTTGAATGCCATTAGCAAACGTTTTGTTATTCTGAACTTCTGGAGTTGCATTAGGGGGGATTGGGCCAGAGCTTGCACTGGCGTCTAAAGGATTGGTATTAACGGATTGTGTAGCGGTCGTCTTGTTTGTGGTTTTCTTGTTCGGACCAGAGACATCATCTGTAGTATCTGCATGATGTGCTTTATTGTGTTTGGCTGCCTTCTTCGCTTCTTTTTCTTGGAGTTTCTCAGCTGCCGCTTTAGCATCAGCTGCTGCCTTAGCTTCGTCTTCAGTTCGTTTATACAACCATGCTGCAGTTCCGTCCTGCGGAGCTGGCGCGTCTTTTGCAGCTTTTTTGGCTTTTTTAGTGTCCTTCTTACTTGGCCCTCGCGCAGCCTTTCCGGTTAACAACGGTTGTGTGTAATTCTCTTCCTTTGGCACGATCGATGCCGCTGTATCAGCAATACCTCCCAAGGTTGACGCGCCATTGATACCGCCTCGCAATACATCGATGCTGTGGTCAGAATTACCTGTATAGATAGCGCGTTGGAGATCTGGGGTGAGACCATCAGTTAGACGGTCTTTATGATGTTTGGTGTTCTGGAGGAGCTGGTTATTGTAGTTCTGCATCGCCTGGTCAGCTGCTAGTAAATGCTGCGGTGCTGCTTCGGGTGGCGCTGGATGCTTAGGATGATAAAGGCCTATCTTTTTTAGGAAGTCGATTTTCTTCTCCTGCTTAGTCTTATGATGAGCTGCAGGGTGCATTTCAAGTTCTTCATGCTGGGTATAGAGTAGTGCTGCTTTTGCTTCTTCTTCCTGATCGGGACTATAAATATACTGCGGTTGTATCCCAGATGGCGCCACTACGTTGGGATCTTTGTTGACATCCATGTTGACCTCCTAAGATTCAACACAATCATCCCTGATCTACTGGTTGACATCTGCCGTCTGTTCTGGTTCTTTTTCAGCAGATTGTTTATTAGCTTCGCCTGCCGATATCACCTGTTGTAGGTTTTTCAAGGCCAAGTTCGCATGTTCGCGAATCATAGCGTGCTGCTCGCTCTCAGTGCAGTTTTTGATAGCGATGCGGAGCGACTCTGCCGCTGCATCAGGAAAACCTAACTTCGCCAAGCAATCTGCAGCGTGGTAATAAGGCAGTGGTTCTAAGGGATTTGCTATCGTTGCCGCGTGATACCCCGCCAACGCTGCTGCATAATCCTGTGCGCGGTGGTTGCAGGCTGCCAAAGCAAAAACAAATTTAAATTCCGTAGGACAGAGCAATGTAAATACTCTAAGAGCTTTGGCTGCCTCAACGAACTGACCAGCCTGGTATTGTTTCAGGGCATTGTTATATAGCCTTTCTAGCGACTCCGGTTTCAAACCCATCGCCTCTAGGGGTCGCATTCCCTTATGTGAGACGTTGTAAAAAATCTGTCGTATCATCTCAGCAAAGGACTCAATGGCCGGATCATTTTCTAACTTAGCCATGGCCTCTTTCACTTGATCATCTAATTTCCCCATGATTCACTCCAATTAGATGCGTGGTTATCTCTTAGGCATTCTTATAACATCCACCTATGTTAATTTTATATTTAATTTCCTTCTATGTCAATAGGTCTTTATATATATTCAGTTATGTCACCATTCGTGCCTGCGCCCGTTTCAGCCCCCCATAAATTAGGTACGAGCACGAAAAAATGTATATGTTCATCTAATGCCGTCAATTTATCGTAAATCATTGATTATCAGTTTTTGTGATGTCTTTTAAGCTTTCCTAACCTTTCTCGAGAAAGTGATGGGAATGACATAAAGATATAAATGATATTTTCATCATCCTATCATTTAAATCATGGTTTTCCCCCTCGATTCACATCTTACAATCTATCTTCAGTCACAACGAGCTTACATTTGTCCTAAGGCAGATCAAAACGGGAGTTATCATGTTGGAAAATAGATACTTCGGTTAATCATTATCGTGCCTGCTAGAGATAAGTTCGGCCCTATTGCGTAATAGCCCTCACAACGCAGCCATTCCCGCTAAATATTACCCACTCACTTTTAGGAATTTATCACCACAGA
>CAMFKD010000214.1 GCA_945957095.1 uncultured Chlamydiae bacterium | reverse complement strand
GCGCACAGTATCTTAAAGAAGCCGTACAGCTTAAAGCCTCTTTTTACGGTGATACCGCCTTCTCAGTCGAATTGCCACAGTTCCTAGAACTCATGGTCGCTAAGGTAGAGGCGGGAACGGGGGGAAGCAATGGCACCAATGACCACAAGACAGCGATCTTAGAGACAGGGGCTCGCATCGAGGTACCGCCTTTCGTAGAGGTAGGTGACATCATTAAAGTTGACACCAAAACAGACGAATACATCCAGAGAGTATAATAGACAGGGAGTGTGTGGGAGTGGAGGCAAAACAGGTAAAAGATCTAATGGCGGCCATGGGTCGTACAGGGATCAAGCGTTTGGTGCTGAAGCGTGAAGATTTTGAATTAGAGCTAGAACGGGAAACACAGGCTGGTGTGATTCGCTATTCAGAACCCTATCTAGAGTCTATTGAAGATAACCCCATGCGCGGCGACATCGAGCTGCATCGCCAGCAGGCCTTTGCTCGTCGATCTGGGCGTGAGGAAGAAGGCAACAGAGAGATTAATGGTAAGACAGCCCCCCTATCGGAAGAGGCAGGAGAGTTCATCACCTCGCCAATGGTTGGGACTTTTTATGCCTCACCTTCACCTGACGACCCCATTTTTGTCAAAGCAGGTGACCGCGTTGACGCCGATACCATCGTGTGCATCGTCGAGGCGATGAAGGTGATGAATGAAGTTAAAGCAGGTATCAAAGGTATCGTCGTCGAAGTGATGGTCGATAATGGACAGCCTATCGAGTTTGGGACAAAGCTATTCCGTATTAACGCTGAATAAATATGCAAAAAGTTCTTATAGCTAATCGCGGCGAAATTGCCGTTAGAATCATTCGTGCCTGTCATGATCTGGGATTACAGACGGTAGGCATCTATTCCCAAGCTGACGCCGAAGCGTTGCATGTTTTGCATGCCGACGAAGCTGTCTGTATTGGAGAAGCGCCAGCACATAAATCTTATTTGAAGATTCCTAACATCCTTTCTGCCTGTGAGATTACCGGTGCGGATGCCATTCATCCCGGTTATGGATTTTTGTCGGAAAACCACAATTTTGCGTCTATCTGTCAGAGCTGTGGGATCAACTTCATCGGTCCTTCACCACAGGCTATTGCCGATTTAGGGGATAAAGCCCAAGCAAAAGCCACTGCCAACAGTGTAAAATGCCCCACCATCCCAGGTTCTGATGGGATTGTCGAAACATTGGATGAAGCGATGGCTGAAGCAGAAAAGCTTGGCTTTCCAATCTTCATCAAAGCTGTCGCGGGAGGCGGAGGAAAAGGCATCCGCATCGCCCATGATAAGGATGAGTTTAAACGTCTATTCGCCGCTGCGCGTGCTGAGGCAGAAGTTAGCTTTGGGAACCCCAACGTCTATCTGGAACGGATGATCATGAATCCTCGCCACATCGAGGTGCAGATCTTCGGCGACAAGCATGGCAACTATGTTCACCTTGGCGAGCGCGATTGCACCATTCAGCGCCGCCGTCAAAAGCTCATCGAGGAATCCCCTAGCCCAGTGCTAACTCCCAGCATGCGCGAACAAGTAGGCCAAGCCGCTATCCGCATCGCCAAAGCTGCCGGCTACTATTCAGCGGGTACCGTTGAGTTCTTGCTGGATGCGGATCGCAACTTCTACTTCATGGAAGTGAACACGCGTATTCAAGTAGAGCATACGGTAACGGAAGAGTTTACTGGCATTGATCTTGTTCGAGAGCAGTTGCGTGTGGCCATGGGAGAGAAGCTCTCCTTCACACAAGATGACATCGATTTTAAGGGGCATGTCATTCAGTTTCGCATCAATGCCGAGAACCCACAGCACAATTTTTCCCCCTCACCAGGGCGTCTGGAGTATTACCTTCCTCCAGGAGGACCCCATGTTCGCGTCGACAGCGCTTGCTACAGTGGTTATCACATCCCTCCTAACTATGACTCTATGATTGCTAAGCTGATTGTGAGTGGTAAGGATCGCAGCGAAGCGATCAGTGTTGGTAAGCGCGCCTTGCGCGAGTTCCACATTGGCGGTGTGCATTCTACAATTGCATTCCATCTCTATATGCTAGAGGACCCCAACTTCCTCTCTAACAACTATGACCTTGCCTATATCGATAAGCTAATTGCTGACGGTTGCTCTTTTGACGCCAAAAAAGAACAGGTGACCCCCAGCGAAGTCTAACACTCAAAAATTGTGCTCTGAGCCTGCAGAGCGGTAGTGTGACTCTATCGCATCCGCGACCTCTTTGGGGTCGTCGGTCACACGGAAGAGTTCGATGTCCGTCTCGGAAAGGCAGCCCCCCTTGACAGCTGTTTCTTTAATCCAATCGATCAATCCAGACCAATAACTCGACCCCATGAGAAAGATCGGAAAGGCGCGTATTTTTTTTGTTTGGATTAGGGTAAGCGCTTCGAACAGCTCATCCATCGTCCCATAGCCACCTGGGAGGAAAACATATCCTTGGGCGTAGCGGATGAACATGACCTTGCGTACGAAGAAGTAGCGGAACTGCAAACGGTAATGAGGGTCGATGAAGGAGTTAGGTTCTGCTTCTGTCGGCAGTTCAATGGCTAAGCCGCAAGAGGGACCGTTGACGGATTGTGCCCCACGATTAGCCGCTTCCATTAAGCCAGGGCCTCCTCCGGTGATGACAGCAAAACCGCGCTGGGAGATCTGTTGTGCGATGGCGATTGCCATCTCGTAGTAAGGGCTATCGCTTCTGAGTTGTGCTGAACCAAAGATGGATACGGATGGGCCGAGATCGGTCATGGTTTCAAAGCCATCGACAAACTCGGCAATGATGCGGAAGACCCGCCAAGCGTCTTTGGCAAAGACTTGTTGCTTGTCTTCCGGGCTGGGAGATTTAGGCATGTTGCTCCTTGCCGATGTTGCCTTAGGCATAATGCTTTTGGGCAATATCAGCAAGGGACATGTTCACTTGATGGACTTCTGCCATTACCTCTTCCAGACCTTTTCTTTGTCCATGGCGTCCATTGAGTCTATTACGTCTATCTGTCCATGTTCCTACAGACACACTTCTATCTTAAGAGAGCAAATGGGTGAAGTAGTTACTGATGACAGTGGTATCTTGAGCTAATCGTTCTGGGCCAAAATAGACGATAGTACCTATCGCAATGGCTGCACGAAGGCCCCTAGCGTCAGAAAACCATTGCGCTAAGCCTAGGACTGGACTAGCTAACAAAGAGGCGGCACTTGTGGTGATATCGAGTACAGTACTTCCAAAATATAAGGCATTCCAGGCTATCTCAGGACCATGTTCTGCTAGTAGAGTGCCATATTCCGCTATTTTAGACGCCCCAGCCTCTAAGACGGGCAAAGCATAGGCTATGCCTGGTTTGGCAGCTTCTACCATAGGGCCGAAAACTTGTGTGCCATTAATAAATTCTGGAATCATAACAATCCTTTTTGTTTGTTTGTAAATACTTATTATATAAAAATATATAATTATTTACAAATAAAATTTATATAATTAATAATAAATGAATTCTTTAGTTGAAAGTAAGGTGTTTGTTCGCCACAGATAGCTACAAGGTGCTCCCACTGTCCTAAGGTAAATTGTGCAACAAGGCTATTGAAAATAATTAATGGCATAATTATGCTGCGAGTGAACCAAAATAGGAGACCAACATGGTGTTTCCACTACCAGCACTATCAAACTTGTACTCACCTTCTGCGCCGATGCAGCATAACGGTAACGCGGTTGTAGCGTCGCCGTTGTTCCCAATAGCTGTACCCGAAGTTTCCCATTCCCAGAGCAGTATGGTATGGGCGGTTCTTACCTTATCTGGTGGATCTCTTGGCCTTCTAGGATCGGCATTTCTTGGTTGGCGTTACCTATGTAGTGATAATACGTCGTCACTACTTCCCGAATCAGTTTGTCGATGGCCCTTTGATATCGATTTTAATTCCTGTGACGATGTTCAGCAAACGCTCGACTCATGTAACAATTCTGCCACAAAGGCGATGTTGACGCAGCGCTTAGACAGCTGCCACAAGGCTCAAGAGCTGTGTCAGAACGCTAATGGTACGTTTGGCATTACTCCCGTTTTAGAACATTCGGTGGAGGCAAGCCAGCGCAATTTCACTTTTATGTGCGATGGTGGAAATCGCACTGTCTTGGAA
>CAMFKD010000213.1 GCA_945957095.1 uncultured Chlamydiae bacterium | reverse complement strand
GGCTGGCAAGTCTTTCCATGGTGTTTCGACGCTGAAGCGGTAGAGACGCGCTAGGTTGTCGTAGATGTTGCCATAGCGCACTGTTTGGTAGGAACTACCGACGCTGCAGCAATCTTCGGCGATGCTCAGGTTGGGATCGATGACCTTATTGACATCGAAATCTTTCACTTCACCCATGCCAGAACAGTGTTCACACATTCCTGAAGGGCTGTTGAAAGAGAAGTCGGAAGGTTCTAAAGCCTTGTACGATAACCCTGATCTGGGCGAGTAGGCGTGCATCGAATAGAGCTGTTCCCCGCCGCTATCGGCATCGACGATGCTGCAGACGCCGTTGCCGAGGTTCAGCGCTTGTGTGATCGCCTCGGCAATGCGTGAGTGGCTATCGCCATCTACTTTCAGCCTGTCGATGACAATGTCGACATCGTGGGTGACGTTACCATCTAAAGCGATCTGTTCACCCAACGTGATGATCTTGCCATCGACGCGAACACGCGTAAACCCTTTGCGCAATAAGTCCTGGAAGTCCTCTTTAAACTCCGCCTTCTTATTGCGGGCATAAGGTGCCATCACCATGACTTTGGTACCAGTAGGCAGGCTTTGCACCAGGCGGATGACACGTTCGCGGCTTTGCGGTGCGACGGCTTCGCCACTCACTGGGCAGTGGGGAATGCCGACACGCGCAAACAGGACACGGAGATAGTCGTAGATCTCTGTCATGGTCCCGACAGTCGAACGCGGGTTGCGGCCAGCTGTCTTCTGCTCGATGGAGATGGTGGGCGAAATTCCTTCCGCGTGCTCTAAATCGGGCTTGGCAAGGTCACCCATTTGCCGCCGAGCGAAGGTGGACAGCGAATCGACGTAACGGCGCTGCCCCTCGGCATACAGCGTGTCGAAGGCTAGAGAGGACTTGCCAGATCCTGACACCCCAGTAAAGACGATCAGCTGGTTGGTATCTAATGTCAGGTCAACAGACTTTAAATTATGTACGCGGACTTGCCGCAAGATTATCTGGCGATCGTGCACTGTTGTCTCAAGTTTTGGAGACGACGATGATAATCCTCTCCGAAAAAATTGGCAAGTTTTTGCTTTATTTAATTTATATTTATCTTTACAGTGCACATTTCCATGAAAGAGGTAACATGAGGTGGGGCATCATGAGACAATTATATTCAGAGTGGAAGACGATCCAGGGCTTTGTCTTGGCGTCTTGTGTGTTTTTAAGCGGCGCAGTCGGATTGGAGGCAGCCAATCTGTCGCATCCAGAAGACAAGTTATTCAGTGCTCATGAATGGCGTGACATTGGCCGTCAAGGTATCAACGGTGGTGATGTTTTGGTGCTAAGAGATGGGCGTCGCGTATCGGGACGCTTAGAACAGGTGCCTACGTTGCACTATTCGTTTGGTTCTGTAACTTTTGAGCCTGATGAAGTGGCATCAGTGGCTTTTGGAACTATTTACGGCCAAACCAAGATACAGGTGATCACCAATAATGGCGAAAATTTCGTGGCTGATGTACCAGAGGAAGACGTTGTCTTCAGCCGCCGTGTTCCTGTAGCTTATGGTTCCTCCAGTAGACAGGGTGACAATGGTAATGTTCAGTATATCGTAGGTGAAATAGCCCCTTCCGATATCAACTTTATTGTATTGGCTAATCGAACGAATCATTCTGTAGCATCTAAGAAGTTCTATCACGTCACTTTGCGCAATGGCGATCACTTAGCCGCTGCTTTGGAGCCAGAAAACATCCATCTTACCGATGGATGGACAGAACAGGTAATTCCTTCTGACAAGCTTGTTGAAGTTTCCTTTAACGGAGGGCTGCAAGGATGTATTGAAGGGGATCTTTGTGACGTCCATTTGGGTTTCAACTTTGTCAAAGATCCGACGGTGGGGCTGCGTGTATCTAAGCAGCACAACACTGTTCGATTGCCTTGGGATGCCATCGCTGAGCTTAAAGTTAACATGGGTGATTTTCAAGTTAATGACCAAGAGATAGCGTTAGCTGATCTCTACCATGGCGCTGGCTTTGCCAGTGATGAAGACGTCAAAGAACAGGTAATGCAGGGACAGCACTATTTTGCTGCTGACGATGGCGAAGACGAAGAAGAACAGGGCCAAGGGCAGCACTTCTTTGCCAGTCACTATGACTTTGATGATGGCGAAGATGAAGATGCGGCTATGTTGACGCATCAGTTCGCCCGCGCCCATTTCGACGATCAGTTGGATGATGAGGATGGTGATATTCTGTTTGCAGTCGATGATTCAGAGTTTGATGACGCTGATGACTTTCCCTCTTCTCCCTCCCCATTTCCCTTCCCAAATGGCTACGCCGATGCTGACTTTGACGACATGGTTTTTGTACGTGGTGGCACTTTCTTAGTGTCTGTCGATGAGCCTGAGACAGACAAACCGCAAGGAAAACGTTCTGTTGGTAGCTTGCTGCCGACGATGAACAAGCCTTCGCAGTATGTACAGGTCTCTAGCCTCTATGTTGACAAACATGAAGTAACCAACGCTCAGTATGCGGATTTCGTTGCGGATACAGGCCATCGTAGGCCATCCCACTGGGTCCGAGGACGTGTGCCCAATGGTCAGGAAGATGATCCCGTTGTTAACGTCTCTTATTCTGATGCTGAAGCTTATGCTAAGTGGGCGGGTAAACGACTGCCGACGGAGCTGGAGTGGGAGCGTGCTTCCAGTGAAGCACAGCATGTGTTGGAGCAGACTCTAGCGTCTAATCAAGAAGTGATGGGCGATCAGGTCTTTTCGATCTTGTCTCTAATTGCTAGCTTTGAACCGGTGATGGCAGATACCTATCTGCCACAGGTGACCTTTGGTCGAGCTCTCAGTGAGATCAGTAGCCTTGTAGCAGAATGGACCGCCAGCGACGTCGTCGTAGCACCTACATCAGCCCTTGGTAAAGTAAGACGTCTTTATTCGTCTGACGCAGATCGCTTCGCCAATCATAAGGTGGTGCGCCGTGGTTTTGCTAGCGATGAAGAGGTGGAAGAGGGAGCCTCGCTGCGTTTGCGAGTCGATCGTAATGAATGCAATCCCTTCACAGGCTTCCGTTGTGTGAAGGATGTAGAAGCCTAGAAAAGCTCTATTAATAGCAGTGCAGGTCAAGACCTCGGGCCTTCCCGCCAGGGAAGGCTCTTTTTTATTAGGCGAACATGTATTTTATTAGTCTTTCATCGCTTCGGATAGAGTCGCTGCCTGCTCGCGTGTTTCTTCTGGGGTAAGGCGGCTGATGCTGCTGAGAGGACGCGATAACATCCCCCACCATAGCTCTAGCTTAGTCGTGATGCTACTATCCTGGCGTGGGATCATATGGAAATGGACGTGATAGACCGTTTGGCCGGCATTGAGGCCATTTTGGCAGCAGAGCAGGTAGTCTGAGGTGCCATAAACCCGCTGAAAAGCACGTTGGACTTTGTTGATGACTTGCTGCATCTCAGCAAATTCGGCAGCTGTGAGGTCTTCAACACGCGCCACATGACGTTTGGGGATTACCATGCTCTGACCTGGCAAAATAGGAGCGTAGTTGAGCAGGACACGGACTAACTCACCTTCATAGTACGTTTGAGCGTTTAACACCTTTTCGTCACAGAAGGGGCAGTGGTAGTCTTCTGGGTAGGCTGTAGGGTGCTCTGTTGCCGCAGTAAAGACAAATAGCCAAGCCCCCAGCAGTATCAACGCTGGCGTACTAATTAAGCAGAGTAAGGCAAATTTTGGTTTAGACATGGCTAAAGTATACCACAATGAGGCCCCGTTTTCAACTATCCCTGCGCGAAGCGCCCTGGAGTGCTGGGCTCTGCACAGCCTTAATAGCCGCCACTAAACATATCAGGGCTGTGCAGAGCCCAGCACTCCAGGGCGCTTCGCGCATTACGTCTGAAGGCCTCGTTGCTACTGAGAGGGGCTTGTTTGTTCTTGGATATACCTTAGAAGAGCTTCTGCTTGTGCAAGAATGTCAGGGTCTGTTTCCGTCTTTAAAATTTCATTCAAGCCTTGGGTGATTAACGGAGCTCCGGTTCTAAAACGTTCGGAATCGGCTTCTTCAAGGAGACCCTTCCATTTGGCGATTTGCGCCCGATTTTTTTCCGGATCAGAGGGGATATGCGGTAAGTCGATAGAAGTTGGCGATGTCAAACTTTCTGGCTCCATGTTGGTGCTGGGGTGTGGGTTGTGGAAGACTCTAGG
>CAMFKD010000212.1 GCA_945957095.1 uncultured Chlamydiae bacterium | reverse complement strand
CCTCCTCTCCTTGAATGCAGCTATCGAAGCACATAAGCTAGGCGCCAAAGGCGGCAGCTTTGGCGTTATCGCCACAGAAATACGACGCTTGGCCGACCAAACCGCCTATGCGACATTGGACATCGAAAAAGTCGTGCATCAGATGGTGTCAGCCGTATCAGATAGCGTAGAAGGCGTAGCTAAGTTCTCGGAAGACATCAGCCAAGGTGTCAAGGAAGCCAACGTCATCAGCGGCTTGCTGACCAAAATCATCGCACAAGTGCAGCAGCAAACGGCTAGTTTTGAATCGGTTAACCAAGGCATGGAAACACAAAGCGCTGGTGCAAAGCAGATCACTGACTCCATCGAAGAGCTAAGCGAAGCAGCACAACAAAGCACGACCTCAATTCGACAATTTCACCTCGCTCTCTCTCATCTTACCATCGCCATTAAAGACCTGCAAAGCACCGTAGCCAGATTGCAGCACGAAGAGACCCATAAAGGTCCCCCACCTCCGAAAGCGGAACTCAAACAAGAAACAGCACTAGCTTCAGCCACACCATGAAAGCACTCACAACATATCGGTAAATGCCAGTTTATGAAACAGCTTGCTAGGTAAGACAGACTCGAGCCACTTCACAACAGCGAGAGGAGGATAAGCGATTCCACCTTCAAAGGCATGGTAGTCACTTCGTTTGGCACTAGACATGTCCATAGATACACCAAAGTGGTCTGAAACCGTGTGACACACCTGCTCTACAGCTCGAATCCCATCTTCACCTACTTCAGCGCGCTGCCGCAACATCAGTAAGCTCCTGATTAAGCCTCTATCGATAATATCGCCTAAACTAAGCCCGCTCCAATGCATGTACACCTGTACAAGATCTGGATCGCTCTGCAAAGGGTGTGGCTTCACACAACTAATGCCTGTATTCACAATGGTAAATAAATAGGTACCGTCGGCTTGACGCCGGATAGAATAGAGCATCGGGTGATCCCGCAACCCACCGATTAAGACCACGCCTAAACGACTTTTGATATAGCGCCGGATATGCACTACAGTTTCTTCTATGCCTTTCTCTAACTCATCATCGGCACTCTTTAACATATTTTGTAACGTAGCGTAGTGATTGGATTCTTCTTCAAGGCTCGCTCTCTTTTCTCGACATTGACGTGAGAGCTGAAGAAATGCTTCATCTAACGCCTCTCTGACGCTCACTTCGCTCTCTTCTGGGTCCTCCGTCTTTGCGGGAGCAACGTCAGCAATCGTAAGATCACCTTCTCCTAACACGACTTGCAGCTGTGCCAAGTCATGTTCAACTTTGTCCACTTCACTTTGCAACACATCGAGGCCGTGCCGACTGAGAAAGCTGTCATGCCGGATACGCTGGTAGTGTTCAATACCGCCAACCAACCGCTGGTCCGCACAACCCGCCCAGCGAAGCTGATCGCAAGTCTTGCGGAGAACGCCAATCTCATAGACTCCATACTGTTCCCTAGATAACCCGCTGTCCAAGTTCCGTCTCATCGCAGCACTTAGCGACTCAACCATCATCCCATAGTTCACACCGCCAAGCCGCTGACGACGATACGCATCGAGATGCAGCATGGCGTGAGGTGAAAAACAGAGCCGATAGGCATCTTCTAAAATCAGCCGCCGCTCCTCGTCGCTTAGCTGGGTCAGCCCTTGCAACCGCGCCGCCGCGACACCGGATACTCTGCGCTCGCGATACCCCTTCCTGACTGCTTTCTCCAACGAAAAGATTGTATCAGCTACGACATTGAGCGCCCGCTCTAGCTCACGACGCGCAACTGTTTTGATGCCCATTACCCCTAACACCTGCGCAAAAAACGAACGGTTATGCTTCTCTGTCAGATAGGACAAGCCCTCCCAAATCTGTTGGTAGTCGCTTAAACTCTGGGTCAGCATCCCCAACGGCTGCTCTTTGGCCACCGTGAGTCGAATCACACGAGAGGCCAATGTCGGCAAGTCAATGGCTTCATGCTTCTTTCTAGTAATGCTAGCTCGGGAAGCTTCCAGCTTAATATAACTACCGGTTGCCCCCGCAAGACGAATCACACGCGCCCACGCACTGAGTGGTTGAACTTCTTCCTCCTCAGGCAATGCTGACATGATTCAATCCTTGTTCTTTTATTTTATACATACTAATTATAATTTTATTTGTTTTAATTTTATAGTTTTATGGACGATGGACGAAATGGACAAAGAAGACTTCAGTATTTCGCATTAAAATTTTTACCACAGAGAACACAGAGCGCACAGAGAAGAAAATGGAAAAACTAAACACAATGTTTTCTTAACAATCGAAAGGGGTTTCTCATTTTCTATTTTTTCTCTGTGTTCTCCGTGCACTCTGTGGTGATAAATTCCTAAAAGTGAGTGGGTAATATTTAGCGGGAATGGTTGGGGTCCACCTTATCGTAGACGTTTACTTTGTCCATTGAGTCCATTTCGTCCATCGTCCATAAAGAAGACAAAGAGTTTTCTCCTTTTTCCGATTTGTGTTTATTAAAAAAAGATGTAAAAATAGCTCTCTATGGATGACAACACCCTACCCCGTGGTTTGGCAAACCGCCCCTGGTATGACGCAGCCAACATGTTCCTCGGCGCCTGGCTCGTCGCTGTGATGCTATCGTTCACACAGACGTGCCCCCTCTGCCTTGCCAGCGACATCGCCAGCGGTATCGCCCTTTTTATCTGCGGTTACGCCGCCTTCCGCGGTTATACATGGGGTCGCTGGGGTGCCTGTTTTATTGGCATCTGGCTGCAGCTAGCCCCTCTGATCCTCTGGGCCCCCAATGCCTTTCTCTATCTGAACGACACTATGGTAGGCATCTTCGCGATCGCTTTCTCTATCATCATTCCTGGAGTTCCGGGCGAAATGGCCGACACCGGACCAGAGATCCCAGCAGGCTGGAGCTATAACCCCTCCAGCTGGGCACAGCGCCTACCCATCTTAGCCCTAGCCACTCTAGGGTGGTTCATGGCGCGCTACATGGCCGCATATCAGCTCGGCTACCTAGACAACATCTGGGATCCCTTCTTCGGTGATGGTACCATGCTCGTCATCACCTCTGCAGTATCCAAGGCTTTTCCTGTCAGCGATGCAGGCCTTGGCGCAGCAGCCTATACGATGGAAGCTCTCATGGCAGTCAAAGGAGGAACGAGGCGTTGGCGCACCGAGCCATGGCTAGTCGTCTGCTTTGGCATCCTAGTGGTTCCACTTGGTTTCACGAGCATCTTGCTCGTGATCTTTCAACCCCTACTAGTCGGACATTGGTGTGGTTGGTGCCTGCTGACAGCCATCTGTGGCTTATTGATGATTGCCTTCACCATCGATGAAGTGGTAGCCGTCTGCCGATACCTAAGAGAAACGAAACGTAACAGCCCTGACAAGTTCTGGCATGTCTTCTGGCATGGCGGCACACAAACCGCTAGCACAGCCGATACGCGTTCGCCTCCGCTCGATGCCTCTTTATCAGAAGCGCTCAAAGGCATGGTCTGGGGGAATGATCTGCCCTGGAACTTGGTAGCTACCGGCCTCATCGGCGCCTGGTTGATGGCCGCACCAGAAATCCTGGATACCACGAACATAGCTGCCAATATCCACTATATTATCGGTGCTCTCACCGTCACCTTCTCTGTGATCGCCACAGCTGAAGTTGCCCGCGGATGCCGTTATGTTAACATGCTGTTTGGAGCTATGATTGTTCTGACAGCCCTGTTAGCTCCTGGCGAAACCACATCTGGCCTATTTGCAGACCTGGGAGCTGGCGCGCTTCTCATCGCGCTCAGCATTCCCAGGGGAAACATCAAAGAAAGCTATTTTCACTAACCATACTATATCCTGAAGGCATGAGCGGCAACGGCCGTAATTGCCGACAGAGCCAACACCGCAATAGCAATCGCCGCAATAACCTTTATCTTCATCGGCGATATCTTGTAGGAAGGCTCTTCTGTAGCCGCTTTCTTGCTAGGCACAGGAGGATCCACCTCAACGTCAAGAGGAAATTCCCTAGGGCGAAGTTCCAAAGCAAGCTCTTCAGCCCTTTGGGAGCGCGCTTCGATTTCTTCTACCGTTTCATCGTTATTCACACCTCTACTATTCTCCATAAAGGCATCTAAGGCTCGATGCTGGCGGTCTAATTCCTGCTGAGCTGCCGGAGAGAAGGTGATAGAAGTACTTTCTTGCTTAGGTAACAGC
>CAMFKD010000211.1 GCA_945957095.1 uncultured Chlamydiae bacterium | reverse complement strand
CACATCGCTGCGTTTCTTTAAATCTTCTAGGATGACAGCAAGTTGTCCAGGATGATCGCCATCGAGATAGCGTCCTTGACCGATGGTACTAATTTCACGAAACCTTTCCTTTTCTAGCTTGGAGATGACTGGTGAGCCATCTTTTCTGATCAGAACACCTTGGCGGTTGTGAAGAGGAATTCCTTCTAGAGAACCAATACCGACGGTGTAGAGGATGATTCCTTTCTCCGCCAGCCTTTTGGCAGTGTGGATAGCGCTGGCATCTTCAAAACCACCGTCGCTGATTATGACTATTGCTTTGTTGGTTCCTGGTTCGCGTTCTAGCATAGCCGCTGCCATCTCAAGGGCTGGTGATAGCTTGCTTCCTTGTGCATAGACGAGATCGGTATCTAAAGCAGGAAGGAGATGGCGGAGGGTTGCCTTGTCTTCCGTCATGGGTGCGATCATATGAGGGTCCGCAGCGAAGGCGATGAGGCCTATGTTCACCCCTTGAGACATGTTGAGAAGGTCTTCAATCCTTTGCTTAGCGCGTCCTAAGCGCGATGGAGAGACATCTTTGGCATTCATCGACTCGGACAGATCGAGGAGGATGACAAGACTCTGATCGCGTGTATACGTGCTAACTTCGCGGAAATTCCAGCGAGGGCCTGCTAAAGCGAGCACAAGACAGCTCCAGACGAACGACCAAAGGAGTAGTTGTGGCCACAGCTTTTTCTTCTTATGTTCACTATTCACTAAAAGATAAGGGATCAGATGTGTATCGATGAATTTTTCAAGCTGGTGAAAAGACTGTTGCTTCCGGTAGTACAGAAGAAACACAGCCCAAACGATAGGGATGACAAGCAGAGCCCATAACCATAGGGGGCGCGCCATATGCCATTGACTAAGATCCATAGATTGCCCTCCTGCTTAAGGTGAGAGCAAATAAAACAAATAGAGAAAGGGCAAGAGGATAGAGATAGAGCGGTTCGCGGATCAGAAATAAGGTTTCATTAGCCTCGCTCTTTTCAAGCTCATTGATGTTAGCATAGATAGAAGCAAGCATCTGTTGGTTAGTCGCCAGAAAGTAATGTCCTCCCGTTTCCTGAGCGATCTCTTGTAGCAATTCTTCATCCATCGCTACCTCTACCATTCCATAGCCTCCCAAGGGATTGGGGAAGGGTACCAATCCCTTTTTGCCTATGCCAACGGTGTAGATGCGGATACCATATTGCTTGGCTAGCTTGGCGGCTTCCACAGGAGGAATGCTGCTAGAATTGTCTTCACCGTCGGTTAGGAGGATGAGCACGCGGGAGCCTTCTGGGCGCTCGCGCAATGTCCGTACTGCAAGCCCAATGGCATCGCCAATGGCTGTTGCATTGCCAGCCATGCCTGGAAGTACATCGTGAAGCATGCGGTCGACGGATAGGGTATCTAATGTAAGAGGTACAGATAGATAGGCATGTTGTCCGAAGACAATGAGTCCTAGACGATCTCCTTGACGCCCTTTAATGAAATTACCCACCACTTCTTTAGTGACATCTAGGCGGCTTATTGCTTTATCTGGTGTCGAAAAGTCGAGTGCTTGCATCGAGCCAGAGATGTCTACAGCTAGCATGAGATCATAACCATGGTTCTTAATCTGTCGAAACTGATCGACCTTTTCTGGTTGCATCAGGGCAATGATAAGCAAGATCCAAGATAGAAACAGAAGACAGAAGAAGGTAATGTTCTGTTTGCTTTTTCTGAGCCCATAGGATGGAAACACTGCGGATAGACGATGGAGAGCGGGAAAGCGGATCTCTGCGGTTTTATCACATCCTTCTTTTAACAAGGTGGGTAGCAGCCAGCGAATCACCAAGGGTAAGGGAAGTAGGAGAGCAAACCAAGGAGCATGGAAGTGGAACATGCTAACACACCCAATATCTAACGGCTTGTATTAACTCTTTAATCTGCTCGACAGGCAAGTTGGAATCGGGAGGTGCGTAAGGGACTGCAATCAGCAACTTTCCTTTTTTTACCCAGTCGAACTGCTTGGGGTCATGAGATGTTAGCCACTCTAACCACGCTTTGCCAACAAGTCCTGCACATTCCTTGCGGGGGAATCGGCGCACGGCAATGCGACGCAAATACTCAGATAGACTAGCGATTGTTTCTCCAGCTGTCGCTGGACACAGCTGCTCTTCTAAATGATCCAATAATGTAAACGTATCTCTCTTCCAGCTTCTCTGGTAGTCTAGACGGCGTTTAAGCAGCCAAATAGCGCAGACAAGAACAAACAGACCACAGGCAATCACCACCCACCAGCCGATAGCAAGAGGCCAAGGACTGATCACATCGAGTCCGTCAATATCGTGTAGCTGGTCCATCAATGAAGACATGTTTTCTTGGTTCCAATTTTTTTTAAGCCAACAAGAAGGTCGCAAGGAAGATCAGACTCTGTCGATAACGATATCAGAGGGATATTAAAGCGTTTCATCAGTGCGTTTAACCGCTTGCGGTTCGCCTCCCATTGCCCGGCATAGGCTTCTCGGCCTTTCGTGTGATCTGTATCGACGTATATCTTCTCGCTGCTTTGGCCATAAAATCCGATGACACCAGCGGCAGCAAGCGCTTGATCGGCTGGATCGTGGATGCTGATAAAGACCACATCGCAGCGTTTACACAGGTTGCCGATTCCTGATTCCTTTGAAAAGTCAGGAGAGAGGTCCATGAAGTCGCTAATCACATAGACTAAGGATCCTGGGTGAGCCACTCTGCCAACGTGCTGCAGAGCCGTTGTCAAGGAGATGCAGTGCTGCTCCGTTGGGGGCTCGGTTAACGTCTTAAGTATCTGGCAGAGCGCCTGGCGTGTTCGCTTAGAGGCGACATAGTGCAGCCCTCCCGGCACGTCGCCAAAGAAGCAGGCGCTTATGCGATCTTGATGGGCGAGCGCTCGCCAGCCCAGCAGCGCAGCGCAGCGGGCAGCTTGGATTGATTTAAACGTATTCCTTGTGCCAAAGCGCATGCTGGCATTCATGTCGACGCAGATGATGGTGTGACGCTCTTTTTCTTCTCTAAAGAGTTTTAAGTGTGCAGAACCTGTACGTGCAGTCACCTTCCAATCAATGTTGCGGATATCATCGCCAGGGACATATTCGCGCACAGCATCGAAATCTAATCCCTGCCCGCGAAATGGGGAGTGGTGGTGGCCTGGCGTTGCCGTCTTGACTTTGCGGCGAGCAAGCCGCATCTTGTCGAGTTTGCGCTTCTCATAGGAAAGGAGGTCGTGTAGATCCGGGTAAAGCATGCAGACGACCCCTTGCTAAGGAATGGCTACGACATCCAGGAGTTTGCGAATGATGTCGTGGCGCGAAATTCCGTCAGCTTCTGATTCAAAGGATGGATAGATGCGGTGTCTTAGCACGGGAAAAGCCACTTCGTGAATATGCGTCGGCGTCACATAGTCATCGCCTCTTAGCCAAGCAAGCGCTTTGGCACAACGGATGAGAGCAATCGTAGCCCTTGGAGAAACCCCATGTACAATCCATTTCGCTAGTTCACGATCATAGTGTTGAGGCGTACGTGTAGCTGAAGCCAGCGAGACGACATACTTCTTTAAGTTATCCGAGATGTAGTGCTGTGATGCGGTTTGGCGAGCTGCGAGGACCTCAGCTGGTGACGTTAAAGGCGGAGAAGGTTCCCTTCTGTGCTGTTGACGCTTTTCATCCAACTCGATGATCTGAAGTTCTTCTTGATGGTTCGGATAACCCACCTCGATATGCATCATGAATCGGTCGAGCTGTGCCTCAGGCAAATTGTAGGTGCCTTCTTGTTCAATAGGGTTTTGTGTGGCTACTACCAGATACAGTTCGGGAAGAGGATAGCTTTTATGTCCCACAGTCACCTGCTTTTCCTCCATTGCCTCGAGCAACGCAGACTGTACCTTCGCAGGGGCTCGGTTGATTTCATCAGCGAGGACAATGTTGTTGAAAAGAGGACCCTTACGGAAGACGAAGTCGCTCTTCTCATGGACATATATTTCGGTTCCGATCAGATCAGACGGCAGCAGGTCCGGCGTGAATTGGATGCGGTGGAAAGCGCCTTCAATGCCATCAGCGACTGCTTTAGCAGAACGCGTTTTTGCCAAACCAGGCATGCCTTCCAGTAGAGCATGCCCATCTGTAAGCAGGCAGACCAGCAGCTGCTCAATGACCTGATGTTGGCCAATGATTTTGCTTTGAATAGATG
>CAMFKD010000210.1 GCA_945957095.1 uncultured Chlamydiae bacterium | reverse complement strand
TCCCCCCCCCCCCCCCCCCCCCGCCCAACACCCTCGACTAGTCGTCGGCAGCGTCAGATGTGTATAAGAGACAGGGATCGCACAACGGAGCAGACACATTACCGTGCCGGTAATGGAGTTCACGCTGCCTTTCTACAAAGGCGATCCCGAGAAGAATCCATCCTGCGCAACCTCTCTTTCACCATTAATCCACGCCACCGCCTGATCTTGACCTATGAGCGCCAAGCCTTCCACAACCCCCATCTGCGCCAGCTTTTCGTTAACTCTGATATGGTACGTCAGGAAGTGCGCCACCACTACTCAATAGACCCAGCCAAGGTATCAGTCGTCCACAATGGTGTCGAATGGCATGAATGGCAGCAGCATTTTGACCAATGGCCATCAAATCGGCTACACATCCAGCAGACGTTAGGGCTGGACCCCAATGCCTTTCAGCTCCTCTTCATCGGCCACGGCTTTCGTCGTAAGGGACTTCATCACCTGCTCCAAGGTCTTGCCGCGTTGAGGAACAGGGACGTCCAGCTGTCTGTCGTAGGAAAGGACAAAGAGAACGCATGGTTCCAGCAGCTCGCGCATCGCCTGGGCATCGCATCGCAAGTCAAGTTCTTTGGCGCTAGGAGTGACATCGTCTTCTTCTACCAAGCCGCTGACGCCTTGGTTATCCCCTCGACATACGATCCCTTTGCCAACGTGACTGTAGAAGCGCTAGCAATGGGTCTCTTTGTCGCCTCTTCAACACACAACGGCGGCAGCGAGATCCTCACCCCCACAACCGGTTGTCTAATCGAAGCCGTCGAAGATCCAGACGCTGTGACCGCAGCCTTGACAATAGCCCTACAACACCCCAAGACAACGGCTTCCTCCCAAGCTATCCGCACAGCGACTCTCCCCTACGACTTCAGCAACCAACTCAACACCATCGTCGATAAAACGCTAGAGACCACCCATGCCTCATGACCGCTTCTTTACTCCGCAGCCACTCATTCAAAACCAGACCATCATCCTAGAGGAAGAAGAAGCTTACCACCTAGTACGGATCATGCGCGTAGAAGCTGGAGAAACAGTAGAGCTCATTAACGGCCAAGGCCAACTCGCGCATGCTAACGTTACCACTATCGAAAAGCGCTCAGCCACCCTCCACATCACAAAATTGCGGCAACAACCGCCACCTACCCATGACCTCATCCTCGCACAAGCTCTCGTGCGCTCTAACCGCCTTGACACAATCGTGGAAAAAGCCACTGAGCTAGGGATCACAGAGCTATGGCTCTTTCCCGGTCAGCGCAGCGAAAAAGAGGATCTTACCCCTAACCAGCACCAGCGCGTCCATTCTCTCACCATTGCAGCCCTCAAGCAATGCGGACGCCTCTACCTGCCACAAGTGCATATCAAACCACCCTTAGACAAGTGGTCATCCCTGCCTTGCCAAAGCTTCTACGGCGATGTCGACACCGCCGCTCCAACCTTCTATCACGCGTGGCAACAAACACACCCTAGCAATGCCCTCTTCGTCATCGGACCCGAAGCTGGCTTCACACCACACGAAGAACGCATCCTCAAACGCCTCGGCGCCACTGGCGTCCGCCTCCACAACAACATTCTGCGCACCGATACCGCCGCCATCACGGCTGTGTCGCTGATGGCCCATTGGCAGCTTTAAGGGAAGAGGAAGGAATTCAGAATCCAGAATTCAGAATCCAGAATCCAGAATTCAGAATCCAGAATCCAGAATTCAGAATCCAGAATTCAGAATCCAGAATGCGGTGAAAACAAGGGGGTCCTCCTAAGTGACCTGCCCCGCGAGACCTAAGAGAGAGTGAAACTCTGCTTCTTTTCCTCATTCTGAATTCTGGATTCTGAATTCTGGATTCTGAATTCTGAATTCTGGATTCTGAATTCCTTCCTACTCCCTACACCATGACAACACCTTTGTAGACGAGAGCCTTTTCAGGCACTACAGTCACCAGCTGACCTTCTTTCAGAATAGCCGTGGCACCATCAGCGCGGACGATGACAGGCTTGCCCGTCTGCGCCGCAAATTCTAGCAAGTAGCTCTCCGACTTGGTGTCATCGACATGGTTATGCAACACGACAGCAGCAGCTCCAGCGATCAGAGGCAGATAGCTGTCATCACATTTACCGATAACCAAGATCTGATGACGAACTGAAAAAGGCTTACATGATTCCGCACTTAAGACAATGATCACATTGCCATGGACCCTGTTACCACGCCCCTCATGCCCTCTGACCAATACGTCGCCAATATTCTCGACCACCATGGTATTCGTAGTTCCTGATACACCGAAAGGCGAACCGGCTGTCACCACCACCAAGTCGCCATAGGACACCTCTCCCTCATCCAAGGCAATCTGGCTAAGGGTACGGTAGGCAGCCTGAAACTCGTGAGGAGTCGCATTCAACACCGGCTTGACACCCCAGACCGCCGCCATCTGATGGTAAGACTTAGCCACCGGCGTCATCGCCAGGATGGACATTGCCGGTCGCAACCGCGATAAAAGCTTCGCTGTGCCGCCTCCACTTGTAAAGGCAAAGATAGCCTTAGCACCAGAACTATAAGCCGTCTTCACAGTTGCTAGCGTCACTGCCGACGGCACATCGTGATACATCAACCCTGCATGTTGATCCAGAAAGCGACGATGCTCAAAGTCCTTTTCAGCCTCGCGGACAATGCTACACATCACCTCTACTACCTCTAAAGGGTACTTTCCCACCGCCGTCTCTCCAGACAACATCACTGCCGACGTACTATCAAAGATGGCGTTGGCGACATCAGACACTTCAGCGCGCGTAGGGCGTGGATGATGAATCATCGATTCTAACATCTGCGTCGCTGTGATAGATGGCTTACCCGCCAGATAGCTTTTGCGAATCATCATCTTCTGCAGCCGCGGCACCTCGCTAATGGGTACCTCGACCCCTAAATCGCCACGCGCGATCATCACGCCATCCGCCGCCTGGATAATGGTGTCAAAGTTCTGAACCCCTTCTGCACTCTCAATCTTGGCAATGACCATGATCTCAGGATGCCCACACTCTTCCAATAGCTTCTTGATCGCGACGATGTCGTCAGCAGTTCGAATAAAAGACGCAGCGATGATATCGACATCATGCTCACAGCCAAAGATAATGTCTTCGCGATCTTTATCGGTCATCGCGGGTAAAGGCAGCTTTTCGTTAGGGATGTTGACGCCCTTCCCTGGCCGAAGTACTCCGTTATTCCGAATTTCCACCACCACACCATCCGGTGAAACAGAAACAACGTCTGAGATGATATAGCCATCATCAAAAAGAATGCGACTCCCTTCTTTGACACAATCCAAGACATATGCTGGAGTCACCGAAATACCCTCAGGTCCTCCCAATACAGGTTCTCGCAAGATCTGCAGATGCTGCCCCGCTACCAAAGAGAGCTCTGGTTCTGCCAAAGCCCCTACCCTTATCTTAGGGCCCCGTGTGTCCAACATGATTGCCAGTGGCTGTCCCCGCCTCTTACGCACTGCCTTCAAGTAATCGATGAACTTTAGTAGCATCTCGTGCCCACCATGGCTGCAGTTGAGCCTTGCCACATTCATCCCAGCTTCCGCTAAAGCTGCTACTGCCTCCTCCGAATCCACCGACGGGCCCATGGTACACACAATCTTGGTCCTAATCTGCATAAACGCCTCCATTAGCCGCAGCATAAAGTGTAAGTCCTTAAGAAGCTAGCAGCACTATTCCTTGCTGTGCTACACTGCTCCCTTAAGACAACGAGGTGATCCCATGCACCATCTCTATTACGCGATCCTGCTGACCTGCTGCGTTATCAGATCGTCTCTTAGCGCCGAAATTATCTGGGCCCAAGCCTGCTGGAACCCCGTCCATTGTAGCGTGTCATCGCAAAAACCTCTCGAAAGACGCCTGAGCGATATCGACTCCGTCAGCCGCGTCCTCATGAACTACGACGACGGAAATGTGAAGCTGGTATGGAAACCTAATAAAATCTACGACGACAGAGTCGTTCGTACAGCTTTTGCCTGGGTAGGCATAGCGATCAAAGATGTGCGTCTTAAAGTCAGAGGCACCATCAGCCATGACGCCAAGAATGTCTACCTGACATCTATTGGCGATGGCACCAAGATCCCTCTGGTCAGTGCCCCTAAAAGTGCACAAGGCCTCCTCATCAACAAAGGCAGCCTGGCCATCCCTGAACTCGATGCCGATGTCAGAAAGCGCCTCATCGCCGCCGAAGACAACCACCAAGTCATCATCGTGGAAGGCAC
>CAMFKD010000209.1 GCA_945957095.1 uncultured Chlamydiae bacterium | reverse complement strand
CCCCCCAACCCTCGACTAGTCGTCGGCAGCGTCAGATGTGTATAAGAGACAGGACTGCTTCGAGGGCTTCTGGAGCGACGCGGACGGAGTCGGTACGCATATAGGTGATGAGACCTTCCGCACCTTCGTTGCCAAGGTCGAGGCCTTCATAGAGGCTTTGGGCAATGCTCATGGTGCGTGCAGAACTAAAGCCGAAGTGACGGCTGGCCTCTTGTTGCAGTGTCGACGTGATAAAGGGCGGTACCGGCTGACGCTTTTTCTCTTTGCGCTCGACGCTGCTGATGCGGTAGCGTCCTTTTTTGAGCTTGTCGACGAGAGCATCGGCAGTAGCTTTATTAGGGATGAGGGCGACGTCTTTGCCTTCGGCGGCTTCTTTTTCTACCCTTTTGCCATCAATGGAGTAGAGATAGGCTGAAAAGATGGTAGGATCGCTAGGGATTTGTAGCACTGATGCTAGATTCCAGTATTCGACCGGCACAAAGGCTTCGATTTCTTTTTCTCTGTCGACGACTAGCTTAAGAGCGACAGATTGCACCCGCCCTGCTGACACGGCTCCATCCCGACCGCGCTGGATCCGGCGGTTCAAGATGGGGGAGATTTTGTAACCGACGATTCGGTCGAGGAGGCGGCGTGCTTGCTGGGCATTCACCAGCGGCATATCGATATCGCGTGGCTGTTTTAGCGCTTCGTTGACGGCTTCTTTGGTGATGGAATTGAACGAGACACGTTTATAGGGAGTGCCTTCGGGCAGGATGGCTAAGATATGCCAGGCAATCGCTTCCCCTTCGCGGTCGGGGTCGGGGCTGAGGTAGACAGTGTCGACTTTCTGGGCCGCTTTGCGCAGCTTTTCGATGACATCTTTCTTCTCCGAAAGCGTTTGGTACTCGGGATCAAAGGTCTCTAAATCAATACCAAAACCTTTTTCTGGTAGATCGCGAATATGGCCAACACTAGACTCAAAGAGATAGTCTGGTCCTAGGAATTTGCGCAGCGTCTTGATCTTCGCTGGCGACTCGACGATGATTAGCTTTTTACCCATTATATCATAGACTCCTAAGACAACTTCTTGAAGAGCTTGCCAGGAAACTCCTTGACCAGCTTCTTCAATATCAGACTCATTAACAGAACATGTAATTTCGTGATAGGGAGTTTCGTCTTTTCCACCAGCTCATCAATCGACAGCTCTTCTACTGGCATGGTCATGAGGAGCTCCTGTTCTTCAGGATCGAGGACGAGCGCAGGCTTCGAGACAGTCAGGCCGGCAGGCTCGGCGTGGAAAAGGTTGTCTAGAGCGTTGGCAATGTCGCGGCCATTTTCGACAAACTGCGCCTGCTTGGCTTTGATTAAGAGATGGTTACCCTTGAAGGCGTCGCCATCAGCACGACCGGGAATGGCGAAGACGGGGCGCTTATGGGCGAGAGCCTTCTCCACTGTGATCATCGCACCGCTTTTTGCTGGCGCTTCGATCAGCACTGTCGCTCGCGACATCGTCGCTACCAGTCGGTTGCGCTGAGGGAAGTTTTGACGGTCCGGTGGTGTTAGCATTGGGAATTCGCTGATGAGGGCGCCTTGCTCGGTGATCCATTCTGCTAACAGGATGCATTCTCTGGGGTAGATGTTGGACAAGCCTGATCCCAGGAAGGCGATGGTGCGGCCATTGGCTTTAAGGGCTGCTTCGTGTGCTTGCGTATCGATACCACGAGCTAGTCCGCTCACGATAGTGTAACCCATGGTGGCAAGTTGCCTGGAAATCTGTGCTGACATCTCTTTCCCGTAGTGGGTGGCATCGCGCGTACCGACAACAGCTAAGCTATTGTTGTCTTGCGGTAGTAACGTTCCCTTCATATACAATAGGACGGGATAGTCGGTGAGATCTAGCAACCCTTTGGGATAGCGCGCATCGTAGAAGGGTAGCAACGTCACCTCGTGGCGGTCCACCAGCTCCAGGGTTTGCTCCCACGGCCGCTCCTTCTGCGCTGTTGCGAAGGATGCCGTCACCTGAGTGCCAAAGCCCGGCAGCTCCGCCAAAGCAGCGGGATCAGCTGCTAATACAGCTTGAGCCGATCCGAAGTGGCGTAGCAACAAGCGGATACGCATTGACCCCAGCAGCGGTGTATGCGCTAGGGCTGCCAAAGCTTCCACTTCTTCGCGGGATGTCTCCTCTGTCATCAACGTCATGTTGCCATTTCCTATCAAAAGATCGTGTGACAGATTAATTCGTGACACCTTTGTTGGCAAGAATTCACTCCACCCCTAGAGCTGTCAAGATACGGTCAAGGTCGTCTAGGTCATCGTAATGGAGGATCAGCTTTCCGCGGGAGCCCTGTCCCTTTAGCTCAACGCGGCCGCCGAGTCTTTGTTGGATACTCCCTTGTAAATGCTTGAGATGTAGTTTTTCATCGCTATCGCGCTCCTGTGAGCTACGCAGGCGTACCAACTCTTCCGTACGGCGGACCGTAGCGCCGCTCTTGACGATTTCGCGATGCATCGCTTCTTGCTCTTTGGGATTGGGCAGGGAGAGGATTGCTTTGGCATGCCCCATCGTGATTAGGCCTTGCTGGAGACTTTGCTGGATTGTGTCCGGGAGCGCCAGCAGTCTGAGGTAGTTGGCGATGGTCGATCTCCTCTTGCCGATGCGGCGCGCCAGCTCCCGTTGTGTCAGACCGAAGCTTTCCACCAACCTCTTAAGGCCTCGCGCCACCTCTAAGGGATTGAGATCGACCCGTTGCACATTTTCAATCAGGGCTAGCTGAGCGTCGTGTAGGGCGTCACCCCCGCGGACAAGGACGCGTATCACTGTCAACCCTGCTTCCTTTGCTGCGCGGACACGTCTTTCGCCGGCGATGAGCTCGTAGCCTTGCCCATTGGGCAGTTCCTTGACGACAGGGGGGTGAATGACGCCCACAGCACGAATGGAAGCAGCCAACTGAGCGATCTCGTCGCGCGCAAAATGGCGACGCGGCTGTGCCTGGCTGATCTGGATTCGCGAAATGTCTATATCCCTCAATTCTTCGCTTTTAGACATCATTTATCCTTTACGAATTGCCTTGCGTCAAATATAATGACGGATCGCGCATTTTTGGGAATGAAAAATCACGGGGAGAGCGTGGTGGAAAAGGGAAAAAAGGGTGTCGTTGTGCTCGATGAAGAATCCGCGCCGCTGGCAGAACGTTTCAACGATTGGCTGCAGAAGAATGGCTCTTACGCCGTCTACGGTATCGTTGCCGTTGTGTTTCTCTTCATCATCCTCTACCTATGGAATGCCCGCACCTCTGGCTACGATGAAAGGGATTACCTTCAGGCTCAAAACGACTACCGACAGTTTAGCGCACTCCCTCCCGACCAAGTTGATCCCGCCGCTACTCCTGGCTTTGCCCAGCTAGAGGAGATCATGGCCCGCCACCCTGAGTTGGCCGGTAAATACAACGGCGAGATAGCACAGACTTTCTTGCGCCTTGGCGACATGAAGCATGCGCTGCTCTATGGCCAGCAAGCCCTTAAGGGGTTGGCGGCAGAGAACCTGCCCTTCTACGAGGATTTCTCCAAAACTTCATTGCTTATCGCTGACGGGAAATATGCCGAAGCACTGAAACGCGCTGAATTTTTGGGCAAAAAGATGAAGGAAAATGCGACACAGTTTGGCCATAACGTCCAAGCGCGTGGTTTTGGTGACTTACTATTCCTCTATAACCTCATCCGTCAGGCTTTGCTGCAGCAGCGACTCGGGAATCCGCAAGGAGAGCTCGCCACCTGGCTGGAGTTCCAGCGCCTAACCGGCAGTGTCGAAGCAGGTCGCAACGCCCCCGCTACCGTCGATGAGGTGAGTGTCGCTGAAGTAGCGTCCGCTTTTAAAATCGGTAAAGTGACCTTAAATGATTATATCGAAGCGCGAAAGAAAGTATTGAGAAAGTAGAAAGATTTTGTAAATTTTTATACCTTGTCCTAGAGTAACGATATGATCGCAGCTCTAGGGCTGGGATCCGCTCCAGAGGCCTGAATACGACCCTTAACTCTGGAGTATGTAGCCCGGTAACTGTGGAACATCAAGAGCGCCAAAGGAGGTGACAAGGCGTATTATCGCTCGTAGCCGCGACCGCTGGGCCGTGAATTGTTTTAGATATTGAGACTGTTCCCTAAAGGCCTTGTTAAAGCCTTGAAAGGACAGGTGGAGAAAAAAGTAACGTGACAGCAACAACCAGCTCGCTCGCCTTCGAAGCTCTCGAAGGGGAAGAGCAGGCGTTTCAGATTGTCGACAGACTATCGTTTCGCCCTCTCTTCACAG
>CAMFKD010000208.1 GCA_945957095.1 uncultured Chlamydiae bacterium | reverse complement strand
CGTCTTCTTTGTCGCTGCTGCTAGAGTGATAGAAGAAATCACCAAAGCTTCCTATCAAGAGTTCTATCGAAAAGAGATCTTTCTCCCCTTAGAAATGACCAAAACAACAACCTCATTAAAAGACTATATCGCTGCTGAAAACCGCGCTGAGTGGCTAATGAGACTGAATAACGGTTCTACAATACGTTTGCGGGAAGATTTCGATGGCCGCGAATGGAATTACGTATTGGGCGCCGCTGGAGGCATCAATTCAACCATCACCGACATGTCTAAGTGGCTGATGCTACAGGTCAACCAAGGGAAATACAAAGACAAGCAGCTCATGACAAGCGGTAACATGAAGCGCATGACACGGCCTATGATCTATGCCTCAGATTTTAGCGGCCATGCGATGTACTATGCCTTAGGCTGGGTCCATATGGACTACTCTCCCCATCCTATCACCTGGCACGATGGCTCTACCTTAGGTGTCTACAATGTCATGGCTTTCATCCCAGAAGAAAAGATTGGTATCGTCATCCTCACCAATACCCGCAACACACAATTAGCTCTAGGATTGACGTTAGACTTCCTCGACCGCTACCTAGGCAATCCTGATCAAAAATGGAGCCAGCAACTCTTAGCTAAAGTAAAAGAAGAACAAGCAAAACGTCCTGAAATAAAGAGAAGAGAAACCTCCCCCCCTCTACCTCTCACTAACTACACAGGAACCTATCACAGCCCTATCTATGGCGATGCTGTTGTTAAGGAGACAGCTAATGGCTTGACCTTAACGCTAGGAGCCAAAAAACTGCAACTTCCCCTCACCCCTTGGGACCGCGATATCTTCGCCTTCGATTGGGCTATCATTCAAGATGCCCCCTCTAAGGTGATCTTTATCCCAGATGCATCAGGCAACTACACCACAATGCAAATTGATACCATTCTGAAAGAGGGTGGAGGGAGCTTCAAAAAGAGGTCTTAGCTCGAGTTTTCGGACCGAATGTTGTGCGAAAAGTCGAACTAGAAATTCTTAGGCGTAGTTTCTCAAAAAATCCTGGCAGGCTGAGACATTCTGGGCATTTTGCTTCTCAGAAATAGTTGACGCTATTTCTGAGAAGCAAAACGCCCAGAATGGCCGGCGCAGCAGGTCAGCGCGCCAGGACTTTTTGAGAAGCTACTCTTAGGCCTTCTTACCTAATTCTTGATCCAAGACGTAAAGAGCGGCACGGTCGTCACCCACAAACTTAATCTGATCATAGTTATCGGTGGCGTTCTTCTCTTCTTCTACCTGCTCTGTGATAAACCACTGTAGAAAGACAGCAGTCGCGTGATCCTTCTCCTTGAGCGCTAACTCATAGATCTGGTGGATCCAATGTGTCACCTTCTTCTCATGCTCTAACGCTAGTTTGAAAGCCTCTTCAGGAGATTTAAATTTTACCTGCGGAGCATCAATAGCCTGAAGGTTAACATGCAAATTGCGATCGAGGATGTACTGGTAGAGCTTCATGGCATGCTCATGTTCCTCATTTGCCTGCTTACGAAACCATTTCGAAAACCCTTCCAACGGAATGTTCTCAAAGTAGGAGGATATGGAGAGATATAGATAAGATGAATAAAATTCATGCTTAATTTGTTCATTTAAAGCTTTAAATATTTTTTCATTCATAATTGGCAGAGCTCCTCTGTTAATCCGATCTATTTATACCAGATAGACAAGTTTCCTACATCATTATCTTTATGCAACATTTATGTGTCCATGGTAGAGTAGTGGAGAACTTAAACCCCCCAGTTAGCACCATGGATCTTATCGACGGCCTCTTTTCTACCTGCAGCACACAGCAGCAACAGATGGTTAAGATTGCAAGCTGTGCCGCCTTTTCTTCGGTATGCGCCTTAGGAGGCACCTTCTTTTTCACCGCTATCAACCCTCTTGCCGCTGCTACCTACTTCGCTACTGTAGCTGTGATCAGCCAAGCAACCTATCACATCTTCGCCGCCTTGAAATCCATGACCGCATCCACAGCCCTCAAACTCATCTTCTCTGCGATGCAGCTCCTGCAATTCTCCCTTTGGTTTTATTTGCTACCAGGCCCTCTAGGCATCGCCTTCTCTGGAGCACAGAAATTGGAGATTGTCAATGCCGCTGCCCATTTCTTAGCTACACCTATCTTCTTCCACCTTGCCATCGAAGCATACAGAGAGCCCACCATTCCCAACATCGCCTATGCCATCGGTGTCTTACTTCCCCTAGGCAGTGGCCTAGGCAAATATGCTGACGCCTGGATTCGGACCTAAGCCATGCCACATCCTTGGGAACCTGAACAAACACTCACACCCGCTCTCGCCTTAGCTCTGGTAGCAGAACAGTTTCCCGACCTTTCCCCCACTACCATCGATCTGCTAGGGGCAGGATGGGATAACACTGCCTATCTCATCAACAATGAGTACGTGTTCCGATTTCCCCGCAGAAAGATAGCGGTGCCATTGATGCTGATGGAACGCTGCCTTCTTCCCAAAATCGCCAAACTTCTACCTTTACCGATACCCGTGCCACAATGGATGGGAACCCCCTCTAAAACCTATCCCTGGCCTTTTGCCGGCTATCGACAGCTAGGTGGCACGACAGCATGTCGCAACAACCTTACAGACGTAGAACGCCTCTCCATGGCGCCAATGCTAGCCAACTTCCTAAAAGCACTGCACGCCCTCCCTCTATCTGTCGGCCGCGAATGCCATCTGCACGGCGACGATATCAAGAGACTGAAGGTGTCAAGGCTTGTTCCTATCCTTCAGAATAACCTCGATGAGCTGAATTCCATCGCTCCATTGCAGGAACGCGAACGGCTTCTTGCTATCGCTTCCACTGCCGACCGCTTGCGAACGCCAGTAGAAACAACGATTGTCCACGGAGACTTCTATATTAGACATCTGCTGCTAGATGAAGGACGACAGCTTGCTGGCATCATAGATTGGGGCGATGTCCACCTTGGCGACCCCGCTATTGATATCGCCATCGCCCATTCTTTTTTACCCAAAGCAGCGCATGAGCTCTTTCGAACAGAATATGGTGGTGTCACAGAAGAGACATGGCTCCTAGCACGCTTAAGAGCCCTCTATCAGAGCTCTTTTCTGGCTCTCTATGGTCACCATAATGATGACGCTGCTATCGCTGCTGAAGGGTACCGCGCTTTAAAGCGAATAGCCGCTGACGCCTAGCAACCGCTACCAGCAGCATAACGCCAAGGAGCAAATAAGTAGACGGTTCAGGTACATTCAGATGTCCGCCTTTCACCTCAAAAACTGCATCGTTAAAGTCACGGTCTGAAGAAAGCCCCTTAGCAGGGTTGTTGATGAGGTCTTCAAATGCGATGATGTAGCTACCAATAGGGTTATTGGTAAAACCACCACCTGTCCCCGTAATTAAAAACGTCACCATATGGTCATTATAGCCTACAGCATCAAGCGTATTGTCAGAAGGTTTTGAGCTAAAATAGTTCGTTCCCTGTGCCGCCGACGTTAGCAATCCCCAACGAAATGCAGGCAAGTTCAATCCCGATGTCGACCCACTCACAGCATACCCAGAACCAGCAACGTTATAGAGTGTGTGAAACGTAGAGCCATCAGTAACACCTGAAACCCCTGAAAAATAGCCTAGAATCTCATTGTTACCAGCAAATTTAGCAACCACCTGCACAGAGCCATTATTAGCTGTCCAGATCTGGTCTAAGCTATCATCGATCCTGGTATAGTTTCCAGCCCCGTACAAAGCATTGAGAATGGAAGGTTGGAAGGAATTATTGATGAGATTGGGTTCGCTACCATTAGGGTTATTGACGGGCGTCAAGCTCGCTCCCAACGGAGAAACCAAACAAGCACATGCCAACAATAGAATGACTTGACCCGCTTGCCATTTCACCTGCCTCATAACCACCATCCTTGCTTAATTAATGATGCTCTACCTTACTTATATCAAATTTTTTTTATTATATCAATTTTAAGAACAAATAAAATCTTTGCCGATAAATAGCGACTCTGATAAGAGGGAATATCTTTCACCTAGGGAGGTCGACAATGAAGAAACAGTTACTGGTTCTACCGGTCCTTAGCATCGCCTTAAGCAGCTGCCAGCTGCAGGAAACTATGTGGGCGATGCAGTGCAACACAGCCGCTATCGATCAAAGCACCTGCGTCATTCTAGAGAACGCTGCTGCCATCGAAGAGGCGACAAAAGGCATTCAAGAAAACCAACGTCAAATTGAAGCCTTAAACAAACGCCTTCAGGAAATGAACAAGTCATAGCGATAC
>CAMFKD010000207.1 GCA_945957095.1 uncultured Chlamydiae bacterium | reverse complement strand
CACATCTCCCCTCGACTAGTCGTCGGCAGCGTCAGATGTGTATAAGAGACAGGGTAACACCATAGCGTGAATAAGGTTTATCTAATCATGACATTGCTGATGTTGAGTCTGTCTTCTCTACAGGGAGAGGTGGCGGAGTCGATTCCTATTGGCATCGAGGTGTTGGATAGCGGGCCTTGGGATCAAAGCTATTCCGCTTTGGAAGCTCCGAAGACTAAGAGCTGGATACGCTTCCGTTCAGCAGCTATGGCTTCTTTTGCTGCGGGAGACAGATTACGGTTTTGGTTGCAGTGGGCTCCAGGGCCCGACGGGCCTTGGAAGGTACATTCCAAGGGTGAGATGGAGTTGCGTCATCCTAATGCAGTTGCCAAAAGTGGGGAGCATTCCAACATCAAAACGCGCGGCTATGTGCTCAAAGCTGCTGATAATGATGATGTTGCGATGTTGGAGATGAATCCTCTTCCGACTTCTAGATGGTTAGAGGAGGGGCTGCCCTACTTCCGCATTGCCCAGGCTGTGCGAAAGCCAGGCAGCAAGTGGGTTAAAGCACCTAAAAAGATGCTGGCTCCCGAAGACAATAACGCTTCTTATTCCCTACCTTTTCAGGCCTTACTGGATATCGTTTATGTTTACCTGCCGGATAAAGGCAAGGACGCCAAGCATCTATCCTTCGCTACGACAACCATTCATCCAGATCAACCAGGTCCTTGGGCAACGCCATCCTTTAAGCAGGGGTCCCTTCCCTATGTGAGTTTTTTTCTCGCGCTCGGAGGGACTAACGTTGGCACTGTCATCCCAACCCATCTCTTGACTACTGAAGGACCAGCTGGGCATTTGGAATTTTGGTCTTGTCGGGCTAAGCCCAAAGGTTACCGGGGAACCCCCGTTGACGACAGCAGCTTAGATTCTCTTTGGTGGGGTGTTGCTCCTGTGCGTATCCCCCTTCCTCCTCCAGGCGAATCAGCCACTTTGTTGGTGACCACGCAGCTCTATGGTGATCTCTACAATAAGAGGTTTACCGTATATGGCAGGCCTGCGACGCCAGAAAGGTTGGCAGAACGCAAAGTCAACCAAGCGCGATATCATAACCTTATTAGGCGCACTGATCCTTCTACACCGGTGCCAAAGGGTTCTTTGGGAGAAGTCGCTGATGCTAAACGCAGAGCTATCGCTATCTTTCAACAGCAACGGGAGCTTTATCGTGAACGAGGCGATGAAGAGGCTGATGCCCTTGCTGACGCTTACATCGCGGTTCTAAAAGAGCAGCAAGACGAGTACCTCTTAAGGCGCGCGAATCATCCTCACCACCCAGAAGATGACGCTAGCGATACGTTACGGGATCTCCTATCCGCTATTGCCATTGCTGAAGAATTACAAGATTGGGTGAGCATGAAAGAACAGCTCGATGCCTTCATCAATAAGCTTGATGATTATCAGGCAAACGGCACGCTGACGCGACAAGATCGCGCTCACTACATCTTCTCACAGTTTGGCTTGAGAAGCTTGGAACCTTTCCAAAAAGGAATGACTAGGGGCAGCTTTCTCGATCTTCTCAAGGAATGGGCTTGGACGCTGAGTTCTCCAGAAACTTATGCTCAGGCGTTGGCTATCAAACAGAGTCTCCTCGTAGGCCAGCCTTCGCAGCCGCGTAGTGCTGACGATTACGTCACTCCCCACGAGTACCGTGAGCTTGCAGAGCTGACGATGGAGCGCACAGGTAATCGTGATAAAGCTGAGGAGTATTGGCGCAAGGCGGACCAACTTCTTCTCGATCCCGATTCCCCCTTCTATCACCCTAAGGCCGACGAAGGTAAGCTCCATATGCAGCGACCGGGGTGGTGGCCTGAATAATTTCCTTGAGCGAATTAATCGCGATGCTTTATTGTAGTGTATTATCTCTTATGAGGGAGAACCATTACTATGACTTCCAGAACGGTTTCAGCCGATTTTCCTTTGGCATCAGTAGTACAGCGTGATGTGGTGTATGCTATTCTTGGTTCTTTATTCATCGCATGTTGTGCTCAGCTCTCTATGGCGTTGCCTTTTACAATGGTTCCTGTGACGTTCCAGGCACAGGCCATCTTATTGACAGCGGCGGTATTAGGCGCTCGCAGGGGATTCTATGCTACTCTTGCCTACCTACTGGAAGGTGCCCTTGGCTTGCCGGTGTTTGCTGAGGGGTATGGCGGTTATATTTGGTTTTTTACGGCAACAGGTGGCTATCTCTGGTCCTATCTCCCTGTCAGTATATTGGTGGGTCTTCTGGTGGATACAGTGGCTAAGAGTCAGCTCGCAGTCATCGCTTCTATGCTGTTAGGTAATGCTATTGTTTTAGTCATGGGTACGGCTTGGCTTGGCTTTTTCGTCGGTCCTGAAAATGCCTGGACGATGGGTGCTGCGCCCTTCTTGGTAGCTGACGTCTTAAAGATTGTCATGGCGTTGTGTCTGTTTCCTGCGGGAAGGAGTCTGGCACAATGGGGTCATGGTGCCTAAACAGAGTGCTGTATTGGTCTATAAGGGCAGGGGGGTAGGCCCTCTCTCTTTCCGCGATACAGTCATGACCCTCCGTCGCTCTCTTCCGCCTCATTATCGCGTCAATTCCGTTACCGCTGCACAGGTGATAGATGGCGACATCTTTCACGATGCCGCGCTCTTTGTCCTGCCGGGTGGTCGTGACGTCCCTTATCATGAAGATCTTTCAGGTCATGGTAATGACAATCTACGTGCATTTGTCGAAGCTGGTGGGGGTTTTTTAGGGATCTGCGCTGGAGCTTATTACGGAGCAACTACGATTACTTTTGAGAGGGGGCAGCCTCTAGAGGTTACTGGAGAACGCGAGCTTGGTTTCTTCCCTGGCTTGGCAGAAGGCCCTGTATATGGACTAGGACGTTTTCGCTATGACACAGAGGAAGGGGCTCACCCCTCTCTAATTCGCTTCGGTGATGTTGAGTTTCGTGCTTACTACAATGGAGGCTGCACCTTTGTTAATGCAGAGGGCATCGCCCCTCATGTTGAAGTACTCGGCTATTACCAAGATGCTGCTGATCAACCCTTACCGGCCATTGTGGGATGCCGTATTGGCCGCGGATATGTCGTTCTTACCGGAGTCCATGTCGATTATCGTCCAGAATCGATCAAAGCACTTGTGCCAGCAGAGACTTACGCTCTACTTACTGCCGCGGACGACATCCGACAAATAGTGGTCAGACAGATGCTCAGCCGGTTGGGTTGTGAGGTTTAGAACGAAGATCTTTCCACGTTGTGTAGAGATCGATCTGATTGAGAGCTTGTGGAGCTACATTTTCTTTGATGAAGTGTGCCCAGAGGTCACTGACTTGCGATTCATTGAGTTCAAAACAGGCCATCCTTATTGGTGATGCTTTCTGCCTTTTGATAGAGTCGGCTAAGAGATAGACGCTGAGGCTTCGTCCCCGATGGTCGGCATGGACATAGAGTCCAGAGTAGATAATAGTATTAGCATCCTCGCGGTGGGTTGCCAGCCAGGCAACGATACGTCCGGAGCATCTGAGAAAGATGCTGTTGATAGGCTCTGGCGTACCTCCTTTGCCATAGGGATAGACGCTGTAAGGATAAGCGCCCTGTGACACCTGCACATCCATGCGGTGTTTTTCCATATCTGTCAGGTCACTCCAAGGATGCAGAGTAAATTCGGAAGGCAATAACCGCTGCTGTTGCAACCAAGGTGTATCAAAGAGTTGGCAATCATAGAAGTAGCGATGAAGAAGTAGTTTCGGTGGTTGCCACATTTCCTTTTGCAAAAAGGCTTCTATTTCTTTCCTATTCGCTATGTCGTTAGGGTAGAGATACAGAATGATGAGACAATCATGTTTGCGCGCGATCTCTTCCATTTGTTTGAATAGGAGTTCAGACACGCCCTGGCCAATATAGCGCGTATCGATAGCAAGATGTTCGATTTCAAGAGTACGTGAAGCTGTCTGTTGCGGCGCAATGGCGATACCGCAGGGGATGTCGTCGTCATAGGCGGCTACTGTGATCGTAGAAAGTGTTTGTGTTGTGGAAAAGTACTGCTTTGCTAAGTCAGCCAAAGCCTTCACTTCATCTAATGGGAGGTTATCCCAATCTATCTGTCGAATGGTGAGTGTCATAATCTTGCAATCTAGATCAGAGAAGAATTTAGGACAAACGTACATGTTTACGGCCTTGTTGCATAATTCACCACAGAGTGCACAGAGAACACAGAGAGGAAAATGAAAAAACACACAATATCTTCGTAAAAATCGAAAGAGCTCTCATTTTCCTGTTTTTCTCTGTGCGCCCTGTGGTAATAAATCCCTAAATATTAGTAGTTAATTTTTATCATTTATATCGTTATATCATTCCTATCAT
>CAMFKD010000206.1 GCA_945957095.1 uncultured Chlamydiae bacterium | reverse complement strand
TGGTTCCTTAGTTAGAAAATAACTACCACAGAGCCCACAGAGAGCACAGAGAGGGTAGATGAATTATTTAGTTAACCAAGACATAGCAGAAGAAGCTGATGATTCTTTAACGGGCAATATTATTGGGGCCGCGATTGATGTCCATCGTGTACTGGGGCCAGGATTGCTTGAATCGGCCTATGAAGCCTGTTTTGCTCATGAACTGAGATTAAGACGATTGAAGGTAGAAACGCAAAAATCTCTCCCTATCTTCTATAAAGATGTGATGCTTGATTGTGGCTACCGTCTCGATTTGGTTGTAGAAAATGAGGTCATTATAGAAATTAAGTCTGTGAGTGCGATAGTTCCAATACATGAAGCACAATTATTGTCCTATTTACGGCTTTATGGCGCTTGTACACGAGGCTTGCTTATTAATTTTAATGTAAAACGCTTAGTAGAGGGTATCCGTCGGATGAAGATATAACCCCCTCTCTGTGTTCTCTGTGGGCTCTGTGGTAGTTATTTTCTAAGGTAGTTATTTTCTAACTAAGCAACCAGATACCCCCCTCTCTGTGGCTTAGTCGTGAGCATGTACGACTTCTAGGGTGGGTACTTTCTGTCTCTTTATTTGGAATGAATGAGCCAATCGATCGGCGGCATCGGCGACGAGTTCTTCTGCCTGATAGACCAAAGGTGCCAGGCTATCGCGGCGCGCTTGTAGCGTATGGTGCAGCTGGTCAATGTTGACAAGAGATACTTCCGCGCATGATGCGATGGCGGGATCGACATTGCGCGGGACGCTTAGGTCGATCATCAGCTTAGTGCGTAGCGGGTTGTCGTAAAGGGTATCTAAAGAAACCAGATAGTCTGGCGCCTTGGTGCCAAAGATCACCCAGTCGTAGTCGCGCCAGGTGGAGACAGCTTGCCACGGGACAACATCAATATCTAACTTCGCAGCGATCTCGATGGCGGCATCGCTAGAACGGTTGCAGAGGGATAGATGTTTCATGGCTTTGCGCTTCATAAAAGAAAGGATCTTATGGTTGATCTCTGAGGCACCGATGAAGAGCAGGTGTGCTTCTTCTGGTTGGGCAAAGATCTGTCCGGCAGTGGCCAAGACGGCATGTTCTAGGTCAGGGATTCCGCGGCGCAGCGGCAGCTCTTTGCGCACCTGCTTGCCAATCTTCAGAGCCTTCTGAAAGGCAAAGTGCAGCTCATGCGGCAGCCAGCGCCGTTGAGCCGTAGCTTCATATGATGCGCGTACCTGCCCCTGGATCTCCGTCTCAGCGATGATCGCGCTGTCCAGGCCGGCAGCCACTCGTGCCAGGTGTTGTAAGCAGTCTTTACCGAAGAAACTGTACACCTTCTGGTCGAAGTCGACATCGACATAGCGCTTGAGCACCTCTAATAGTTTGACATGTGCTCCTGCGAGATCTTCGGTGCTAAAGTACACTTCCGTGCGGTTGCAGGTAGAGAGTAGAACGAGGGGAATGTCTTGAACAGCCCCAACGTCAACATTGATATGCTGCTGACATACCTTAGCCAGCTTCTCGCGCACCCGTAACTCTGCAACCTTTTCATTCAGTCCAATGACGCCTAATCGCATGCCGTGTCATTCCCTTGTGCCATCTGTCAAAGGTGCGGTTATAGTCGATTTTAATAATTTGCGCTACTCAGGATCAGCAGTTCCCGTTAAAAAATGAAAAACCAGCTCGCTGTGGGCATGGCATCTGGCGGATTTTGCTCCTCATCCATAGTTTCCAACTACGAATTCATTGCAAACTGAGCCATCTGTCAACCCTCGCTAGGCTGGTTTTCATTTTTTAGCGGGAACTGCTGATCAGAATTTGTCGTAGTTCTTCAACGCTCAGCCATTGATCATTGGTGTCAGACGAGTAGCAGAAGCCTTCCGGAAGCTTCTTGCCCATATCGTGGGGGTAGACTTGCCATTGGCTGACCACAACTTGAGGTAAGACAACGTAATGATCGCCAAACTCTAAGCTTTGACGGCAATCCTCCACGCTGATGAGCGTTTCGTGCACCTTCTCACCAGGTCGTATGCCGCACACCTCCAAAGGGAGGTCTGGGGCGATCGCCTGTGCTAGGTCTGTGAGGTGCATGCTAGGAATTTTCGGGACGAAGATCTCGCCACCGCGCATCTTGTCCAACATGCGAATGACGAAGTCGACGGCTTGTGAAAGCGTGATCCAGAAACGCGTCATCCGCGTATCTGTGATGGGCAGAGCAGCAACACCATCGGAGACCATCTTTTGCCACATTGGGATGATGCTGCCGCGGCTGCCAAGGACATTGCCGTAACGCACTACAGCGAGCCGTGGCGTGCCACTAGCGCCGACGTAAGCATTGCCCGCTACGAAGAGCTTGTCGGAACAGAGCTTGGTCGCTCCGTAGAGATTAACAGGGTTGCATGCTTTGTCCGTCGACAAAGCGATCACGCGTTCCACACCGCGTTCGACGGCAGCACTCACGACATGCATCGCCCCTAGAATGTTTGTTTTGATGAACTCGGTAGGATTGTACTCCGCTGCCGGCACCTGCTTGAGCGCTGCGGCATGAATTACGACATGCACATCGCGGAAGGCACGCTCTAGCCGTTGCGCATCACGCACATCCCCAAGGAAATAGCGAATGCGCGGATCGCCGAAGATAGGCTCCGATCGCTGCATCTCCCACTGCTTCCACTCGTCGCGGCTGAAGATGATCACCTTCTGGCACAAGTTATTGGCGAGCAACTTGCGCGCCATCGCCCGCCCGAAGCTGCCTGTCCCTCCTGTGATCAGCACTGTCTTATTCTTCAACATGCCCCTGTTGTACCAGAATAGGCAGAATGGGCGCAATAAGCCTAGTTTCTGCGCGAAGCGCCCTGGAGTGCTGCGCTCTGCGCAACCCTGTGTTTTCGTAACTTCTCAAAAAGTCCTGGCGCGCTGACCTGCTGCGCTGGTCATTCTGGGCGTTTCGCTCCTCAGAAATAGCTGACGCTATTCCCTCGTCGCGAAACACCCATACTATCTCAGCTCGCTAGGTCATCACGTGCCAGGACTTTTTGAGAAGCTACGCGTTTTCTAATAATTAAAATTGATAACATTATTTATAGTTGAGATAATAAAATAAAGTATTTATATTCTACTTGAGGTTGATAATGTATTTTCCAAATATAGAAAATCAAGCGCGAGCATTAGAAGCATACCTTAAAGGGGGAGCAGTCAAGATTGTAGGAGAAGGTACGGCGTGTACTCTCGAAAAGAAAGGCGGGAGAATAAGGGGGCTATTCAACCGTGCTGATCCTGCTAAGTTACGGAAGGCTGCCCAGTCAGCCTTTAGTCATTTGGCTGCTGACACGAGTAATACCAATTCTCAAGCAAAGGTTAGGTTAGCCTACCGGTTGCTGATACCCTCGGGCTGGCACCAGGCAGATAGGCTGTTTGACGGGATGACCTATGACACTGCGGTGAGCGCGTCACCAAAGGATGTAGCACGCGATGGGTTACTCAAGAGTATGACGGCAAGTGATCTGTTGCAGCTTTACAAAAAATTGTCGGGACATAAGGTAAGGTCTGGTCAAAACCAAGCACATCACGAAGGGATAAAGTCGACAAACTTAGATGCTGTAAAACGGGCTTTGATTGAGAAGATCATAGCACATCAAGCGGCAGATGACGGCTACCCGCCAGGCATTGCTAAGGAGGATCTCGAGTTAATTGGTGCCAATGAACAGGAGATCGCATCTCGGGCTTACTCATTGAGAGTGCAACAAGAGCCTGTAAAGTATAGAGAGGCTATCAAGCCACAGCAAAAGAGATCACCTAGTTCTGTTGCTTTAGGTGGACATCGGACACAGGCCGAACCATCCGATGCCATGACATACCGTTCTGACCTTGATGCGGCACTATTGGCTATTCATATGGGACCGCATCCAAAGACAGGAGGGGAGCGGCGCGAATTTGAAAAAGATGCCTTGGAAAAAGCATATGATCAGCTCTTTGCAGCTCTTGCCAGTGCACATAACAGTTTGTCTCAGGGAGGAAGTTATCGGTTCTTTCCGGATCAACTGATAGCGGCAGAAAAGATCGCTGACTATCGGACGGGCTCAAGAGACAGCGCATATCAAGATTATGTCAGGCAGAAGATAGGAGAAGTTGAGGCTGCCATCGCAAGTAAAGATATGAATCGTGTTCGAGCTGCTTTTGATCAATTACGTGCTGATCTTGAACAATTTAGATTCAGTCGTGATGACCTTCAGATGTTTTATCAATCTGCAGCAAGAGGTGCGAAGCATCTCATTCCTCCGACAACCAGACACACCTTGTTAAACCCAGAAATAGACACGGCTGTAAAAGAAGGTTCTGGAAGTGAATATGTTAAAGAATCA
>CAMFKD010000205.1 GCA_945957095.1 uncultured Chlamydiae bacterium | reverse complement strand
CCCCCCCCCCCCCCCCCCCCCCCCCCCCGCTTATAACCTCCCCCCGCCCCCCCCCCCATCCACCCTCCACTAGTCGTCGGCAGCGTCAGATGTGTATAAGAGACAGAGATAGCCCGATCCAACATGATTGACCGAACCGACAGCCTAGACCCCGTCAAAAATTATGCGATATCTCTCATCATAGGAGTGGTAATCGGATACCTTGGCCATCGGATAGTGCAGGCGCTGCGACCCTCTTCCCCAGCAAACGGAGCCCACATCTATCATTTGTTAAACAATAGAAGTTTCACTCTCACATCTATGTTAGGGCAAGATCTAAGTCGACGAGTGCCTCATGCAGAACTCAATAATCTAAGAAGAAGTGTTGGCTGGAAAGAACGCAACGAATCGATGTGGCAAGAGATGCTCGCTTCCTCCACACATACGGTATGCGTGATCAAAAATCATCAACTAGTTGGCTATGGTTGCTTACTGGGCAACGGCCGTATGGGCACCCTATATGACATCCACGTGAGACCAGACCACCAGAAACAAGGTATTGGTACACTGATCATGAACGATCTCATCCAATACATACAAAGCAAAGACTACGTTTCCGTAGGACTGTTTGGATGGGAAGAAAACAGTGATGTCCTTAATTTCTACAGAAAATTTGGATTCACCGAAAATCCATATGCGATGGAAGCGTCTGCTGCCAAACTAGAATGCTATAAACAACTTCAAAAGAGCTCTTAAACACAATATCGAAGAACATCTGAGGCTATCATGCATCGCATCCTTATCCTGACAATCTGCTGTCTCTTTACGATACTAAGTGCGAAAGAATCCTATGTGTTCCTCTCTTCACAACAGATCGCCGTCCACTTATCAGACTACAATGAGGACGAACTAGAAGCGATCGAACAAGATCTCAATGTCGTTAGGAGCGTATGCTTCCCTAAGCAAACAACGGCATCTGACAGTAGCGAACGCCCTCTATACATAGCCACAGCGGGCGGCCCAGGTGCCAGGAAATCAACCATTCTAGAACGCCATCTAGAACGATATGCCCTCCACGACTCGATAGCCTACCTCGATCCAGACCAGCGAGGCCTAAAGTTCATGGTGCATACCTATTATGCGCAGTCGCTTTCAGCCAAAGCCACTGCTAACTACTCAGACTATTTACTCGCTAGAAAAGCAGCCTATGAAAAGTGGCGCGGCGCATCCAATTACATCGCGTTATCTCTGCTAGAAGAAGCCTTTGCACAACAACGTAACATCGCTTACGGCACTACGTCAACGGGTGACCACACTGGAATATTTCTACAAAAGGCAAAGGAAGCTGGCTACCACATCGTCCTCCTGCTATGCAGCTGTGAAGATGCTGTAAGAGTCCAAGCCGTTCGATACAGAAATGAAGAACAGAAATTCTATCAATCTACCCCTGAAGATGCGCTAAAGAAAGGAAAACTATTCCCACAACGTTTTCAAGATTACCTCTCATATGCGGACACACTCTATCTCTACTGGAGCGATGATCTATTTCAACCAGAACGCTTAGCAGCTATTCTCGACCAAGGTAAAGTCGAAGTGTTGGACGCCCAAGCTCTTTCCTGCTTCATCGAGAAATATGAGGCTGACCGCGCACTACTGGCCGCAGAAGGCATTACCCTCCCTTCGTGGAATACCCTGATGAGGAATTACCAGGAATGGCTGGATTAGAGAGGGCTACCGTGTCTAGGTAGCCATTCCGTTAACATCTCGATGACCAACCGGTCTTCATCGCTAGGTTTTTCTTTATTTTGCTTGTACTCAAGTACATCTTTCAGATAGTCGATGGCAGGCGGGAAATTTCTGGGGACTTCGTGATAATCGAGGTAGATGCGCAGGTCTTCCAAGCGCGAGTCGCGGCAGCGCATTTTCTTAATCGCATGGGCTAAGGCAAAAGCTGTTTGTTCTTCTCGCATCTTAGGTTTAAGCTCCATAAACAGAAGGGCGATTTCTAAGGCATTGATGGAGGCTAAAGCGCAATTGCCTACCTTTTGAGGCATGAGGGGATAATAGACTTCCTCTGTCAGTTCCCAGGCTTCTATGATTCCACGGTTAAAGAATTCATAGGTCATAGAACGTGAAATAGCGTCTACAGGCGATTTAGTCGTTTTGAAGAAGCGAATGCCTATTTTATGCGCTCCAAAGCCTTTGTTGATCAGCGCGACTTCCCAGGTTCCATCTGTCAATGGCTTGATGGCTATGGAAACGGCATGGGGCTTTGAGAAATTGCCGCCTGGTTCGGTGATCGTGATCGCTACTCCTGCTGCTTTGCCTTGATTGAGCTGTTGTTGAGCCGCAGGGACATGTGTGCTAACGGCAATGGCAGCTTCCGCCTCTCTGAGGGCGCTTGCAATATGCGCTGCAGGGGTTTGCACGACAGCACGTCTTTGTTGTAGGGATAGTTCCCTCATTACCCCTGCCCAGTTTTCTGCGGAGAGAACGCCTGGAGTGGCAATGGGAGCTAGTGTGTCGTAGAAATCTCGGATATGGGCATGAGTTAGTGTGACGGTATTTTCCTGAAACCATCCTTCTAAGCTCACTTTGGTGTCTCCAAGAGTGACCACTCCTTTCACATTAAATCGATGGCAGAGCTCCATCAGCATGGCATATTCAATGGTCATGCCATTATCTAGTATTTGAAGCCGTCTTAGCACATCCGTTCCATGGAAAGAGTCACGTCTTAGGGCAACTTGATAGGCACTTTCATAGTACATAGGCATACGATAATGGTTGGTTCCGACCTCGCATTTTTGCATCGCAGAGAGGCCTCCGGCATCTAACAGGATCTTAGCGATCTCCGCATTACCAAACCAGCAAGCATTGTTGAGGGCATGGGATTTTGCTAAAGTCGAAGCGTCAGGATTTGCTTGTAAGAGTCGCTGTATCATCGTGCTGTCACTTCTCTCTGCTGCACAAGATAAGGGGGAAATCAAGGGGGATCCGCCGATTTCTAGGTCGATTTTGGCGCCGAATTGGAGTAAGGTTTCGATGATCTCGTGCTTTTCTCCTATACAAGCCCAGATCAAGGGAGTGAGTCCATGCTTGCTATAGCCATCAGCATCAGCCCCAGCTGCTAGCAATGCTCGAACTTCGCTTGCTTCGCCTCTGATACAGGCCCAGGCAAGGTGTGTCTGGACGTCGTCAGCGGGCGCGTCGAAGGGGACATTCAACGCTCTCAGTTTTTCGATGGATAGGAGGGCATTCCTAGGACTAACAATGGCATTTCGTATGAGGAGCGTCATAGGGGTTTTTAGCCCTGACGACACGGGAGGATTGGGGTTTGCGCCAGCTTCTAGCAGTTTTAAGAGAACGTCGTGTCGTCCGGCTTCGACGGCGAGGTAGAGGGCTGTTTTTCCTTGGCCATCTGTAGCCTCTAAGTGTGCTCCGGCTGCCAAGAGCCTTTCTATCGTATGGATATTACCGGATTCACAGGCGTGCATCAACGGGGTTTTGCCAGTGCTATCACGTTCGTTGACTTTAGCGCCATGGGCGATCATGAGGTCGATATAGGCGCTGGGGATAAAGGACTCTACGCAGGCCATAGTAAAGTATGTTGTTCCATTCTGGAATGTCATATTGACATTGAACCCGGCATCTAATGCGCGCTCCATCGCATCCCATCCTCGGGGTGTAGTATCATAAGTAACGCGCGGCAGGGTAAGATTAACATTACCTCCTAGCATAAGTTCTTTTTCAAAATTTTCTTTAAATATATATTCACCATTTCCAACCAACTTTCCCCATTCTAAAAAAGAACCGACGATGCCGGACGGTGATGTAAAACCTAAAGGTTTGGAGAAATAATACTCTTCTTCGAGCTGGGGGTTGTGATGGATAAGCTGTAGAGGGTAGAGGCCCTGCTGGTTTTTCTTGCCGAGGGGGCTAGCGGCAAGCTCGGCAAAACTTGATTGGTAATTGAGCATCGCAGGAGAGAGTCCGACCGATGCCCTAACCCTATTCCACCGAAGGTAATACGACTTCTGCATCTGCTGTCCTGCATATTCTAGCATAGAGCGGCTACCTAGTGCAGAGATGATGTGCAGGATGTTATTCCCTTCTTCATCGCAGAGGCTAAAGCCCACCCTGTCGACGATCGCTTTGACAAGTTCGAAGTTGTCAGATTTGCAGGCGGCGGGTAGAAAATCAAACGCTTGTTCGGCTGTCATATCGGGAATGGCACTGATGACAAGGCTAGCGACTGCTGGGGATTGGACGTGTTGGATGATGGCGTGGTCAAGAGGAAGAGCAGTCATGGATTGCAGGGGTTGGGAGGAGTCCGCAATGGGACCTGGCATTACAGGAAGTGGCTCAGGCTGGGGGGGGTGCTGGTTCTGATTTATTAGTCTGTAAGGGAGG
>CAMFKD010000204.1 GCA_945957095.1 uncultured Chlamydiae bacterium | reverse complement strand
TCTACACTCGACTAGTCGTCGGCAGCGTCAGATGTGTATAAGAGACAGGCGCTATCGCATACGTTGGGGTGGCTACCAAGGCCTCCGCTTTGGCGTCACCGCCAAAATCCTCGACTATGATGACTGGTTCACAGCTTTTATGATGTTCGACTATCGTTTGTCACGTGGTCCTGGGGTAGCTTTAGAGACACAGGCGTGCCATCCAGATGGCACAGGATCTTTCCTAACACGAAATTATGTTGCCCGCGACAGCGCCATTGACGACCCGAATGAACGCTTTCGTTACCGTTTCCAAGGCTACTATGAAAAGATCCTATGCAATGGCGAAGTATGGCTAAACGTCACCTATGACAAGATCAGTGACGAAGACATGCCCACCGATTACAGCGATAAGGATCTGGAGCTGCAGACGGCCCAGCGCACCCAGATCACCGTCCGTTCGCAAGGCGATGATGCCATTACGGATTTCCGCACACGTGTCAGGGTCAACCCATTCGAGACTCTGAAAGAGGACCTTCCGTACCTCGGCTATACGACGCGTCCTCTACGCTTAGGCTGTACCGGTATCATCTCGGAAAACCGCCTTCGCGTTGGCTTTCATGACTTTAAGTTCTCCAACCTGCTCCCCGATGGCAACAACTCTCACGACTTCAGCTCGACGCGTACCGAATTTCGCCACAACCTATACCGCCCCTTCCAGATAGGCTATGGCACAGTGACACCCAATACTGGCATCGTCGCTATTTTCTACGGTAATAGCGAAGAAAAGTCTTCTAAATGGGTCGTCCTAGGGCAGTTTGGTGGTACCATCGCAACTCAGATGTATGCTCACTATGGCCCTTTTAAGCACATCGTCGAACCCTATATCCGCTACCAATACCTGACCACACCTAACAACAGCCCTGATCAGCACTTCATCTTTGATTTACAGGATGGCTGGTTTCGGCTTAATACGATGCGCTTTGGTGCGCGCCACCTCCTCTACCAGAAGTGGTCCGATGGCTGCATTGCCCACCGCCTCACCTTAGACCTTTATGCCTCAAGCTTCTTCGACACTCCGACAATCGGCAGCGTCTTGCCTCGCCTCTATGCAGAAGCCATCTGGGATTATAGCCCCAGCATCCGCTATACAACGCTGTCGGTGTACAATATTCAGCATAACCTGTTGGATGTGTTAAACATCCGAGGCCAATGGACCTTCAGCGAAAACTTCGCCATCAACGCCGAATACCGCTACCGTAGCCAGTACTACTGGAGGCGCACCGACCCTAACAACTTCGTCATGGACAGCTTCCGCACCGAGCAGCAGCTTCTGGCTAACCCCGGCACCTCCGATAAACGAAGCACCGTCCTCCTCCATACGTTCTACCGCATCCAACCCGATACAGCTTTGGAATTCAAACTCTATCATGGCTTCTCCCGCAAGCTCAAAGTGCAGCCTGGTTATACCGAGTATGAGATCGATCTGCTGAAAACGATCCGCTCAGCCTGGCATTTCCGCATTTCCTATCAGAAAAAAGAAAATGACCACCGTGTGATCCTCCACGTCAAGGTCGGCTTGCCACGCCCCTGCTGCCCCAGCTGCTGCCGCTGTGTTACCATGCTAGAATAACTTGTTTAGAACACGCCGATATGAGACCCTATTGCGGTATTGATCAGTTTGCGAGGAATAACCATGAAACTATTAGTTATTGGTACAGGATATGTTGGTTTGGTGACCGGTACCTGCTTTGCAGAGATGGGACATCATGTCACCTGTCTCGATATCGACGCCGAAAAGATCGCCATGTTGCGGCGCGGTGAGATGCCTATCTATGAACCAGGCCTAAAAGAAATGGTCCTACGGAACGTCGAAGCTGGACGACTGCGCTTCATCACAGACTATAAGAGCGGTGTCAGCGACTCCCTCGTCTGCTTCATTGCCGTCGATACCCCGCAAAGCCCCAACGGTGAAGCCGACCTTTCTAAAGTTCGCGCTGTCGCGCGTTCCCTAGCGATGGAGATGGATGGCTATCGCGCCATCGTCATCAAGTCAACAGTTCCCGTTGGCACTGCCAAAGAAGTGTCCAACATCATCACACATACCCTTGAAGAGCGGAAAGCATCTGTTGAATTTGATGTCATCTCCAATCCCGAGTTTCTGAAAGAAGGCGACGCCATCAACGATTGCATGAAACCCGACCGTGTCATCATCGGTGCTCCAAACAAGCGAGCTGAGGAGCTAATTAAAGAGCTGTATACGGCCTTCACCTTGAGCCATGACCGCATCCTAACAATGGATGTCCCCTCAGCAGAACTCACCAAGTACGCCGCCAATGCTATGCTGGCGCTGCGTATTTCCTTTATGAATGAGTTGTCAGGCATCTGTGAACTCGTCGATGCTGACATCAACCACGTTCGTAAGGGGATTGGTGCCGACCAGCGCATCGGCTATAAATTTCTGTATTGCGGCGTAGGCTTTGGTGGCGCTTGCTTCCCTAAAGACCTGCGAGCGCTGCAAGCCCAGGCGCGCGCTGTCAACTACACCACCCCCATCTTGAGCGCTGCTGAAACTGTCAACATCCGCCAAAAGCAGGTGCTGGGGAGAAAGATCTCCGCTTATTTTTCCAATCGCGGAGGCTTGGAAGGCAAGACCATCGGAATCCTAGGGTTAGCCTTCAAACCCAATACCGACGACGTCCGCGAAGCCCCTGCGCGCGTCTTAGTTGAGCAACTGCTGGAAGCTGGAGCACGCGTGCGCCTCTTCGACCCTATCGCGATGGAGCCGGCTAAGAAGAGCTTCCCCAAAGACCCGCACATCTACTGGGCCAAAGACGAACAAGATGCTGCTAAAGGTGCCGATGCTCTAGCTCTAGTGACAGAATGGCGCCAGTTCCGCTTCTTAGACTTCGATGTGTTAAAAGAGGTCATGGCAGGCCACGCCTTCTTCGATGGCCGCAACCAATACAATGGCCGTGAGATGGCGCAGAAAGGCTTCGACTACTTCTGCATTGGTCAGAAACCACACTTAAGATCCCAAGAGCAAGCTCTCACGTCTAAACCACGTAAGAAGACGTCAGCAAGCGGTGAGCACTCCCCAGCTGGCATCCCCGGTGTGTAGGAAACGACCATGCCAGCTAAAACTGAAGAGTTCACAGCGTTTACAGAACGGGCTATCGCTGAGATTGATCGACATTTAAATCAACTCTTGACGCTGCCTCATCCCACCAATGCATCGCTCTATGAAGCGGCACGTTACTCCCTCTTCAGTGGGGGCAAACGGCTGAGGCCCTTGCTCACTCTAGCTACGGCTGAAGCGCTAGCCATCCCCATAGACCACGTCTTACAACCAGCATGCGCCTTGGAACTCATCCATACCTACTCGATGATCCATGATGACCTCCCTTGCATGGATGACGACGACTTCCGTCGCGGCAAACCCACCCTACACCGCCTCTACCCCGAAGGGCATGCCGTGTTAGCTGGCGACTTTTTGCTCACCTATGCCTTCGAAGTGTTGGCGACCTCCCCGTTCCTCAACAACGAACAAAGAGCACGCTTAGTTGTCTGTCTAGCGCAAGCGGCCGGTGGACAGGGAATGGTCGGAGGACAAGCCTTAGACCTTCAGGCAACGCAACAAACCGTCGATGCCAGCTACCTCAAGGCGATGCATCGAGCAAAAACTGCCGCCCTCTTCGGCGCTGCTCTTGAGATGGGTGCCATCGCCGCCGCTGTAAGCGACAAGATCACCAACCAGCTAAGACAGGTAGGGCTTCAGTTGGGGCTAGCCTTCCAAATCCTCGACGACATCCTCGACGTCGAAGCCAGCGAAGCCAAGCATGGCAAAGCGGTCGGCTCTGATGCGGTGAACAAAAAGAACACCTATGTTTCTTTATTTGGACTTGATGTTGCAAAAGATAGGGCCAAGCAGCTGATTGACCTTACCCTAAATGATTTAGCGCAAGCTACCTCCCACTTTTGTGGCAATAGCGCACCCCTCCATGCCCTCATCGCGCAGTTGCACTATTTACCACTGAACCAGTGAGGAAGGAGGAAAGAAACAGTATGTTTTTTTCTGGGAGGGATCAAGATATATAACGTTGTTTTCAACCCAATGAACGACGCCTCTACATTGAACAAGCGGCTATTCAGAGAAATATCTCCCCAGTAAACATGGAGAAAGATTTTTTCGTATGCTGGTTACTCAGTATAACGATAGAGTAGCTCGTCACCTTATCTAGCCGAATTGAGTTCGTCATCCTACTGCCTGATCCTTCACATCTTCTCACGTTGATGCAGTTACTTTCTGTTACATAGGTGCTAGATCTCCTATGACGAGGGGGCTTGTTGCATCATTCACCACTGAGCCACAGAGACCAGTGAGGGAAATATGAGCAATTTGAGAGGATGATACAACCAAACGCTAAAGTCC